>JBCBHT010000023.1:0-45659 GCA_038525335.1 Cyanobacteria bacterium J06621_15
GGACTACTTGCTAAAGCACGAGCGATTGCTACTCTTTGTTTTTGTCCTCCCGATAAACTTTCTGGATAATAATCGACTCGATTCCCTAAACCAACTTGTTCTAATATTTCAACAGCTTTACTATCAATATTTTGCTCAAGAAATTCATCGTGTAATTCCAATGACATTTTAACGTTCTGTTTTGCTGTTAAAAAACTCATCAAATTATGAGCTTGAAAAATATAGCCGATATTCTGACGAATTGCAATTAATTGCTTTTTAGTAGCTCCACAAATCTGTTGTTCTAGAATTTTTAAGCTACCTTCTTGAGCAGAGCGTAAACCACCCATCAAAGTCAATAAAGTTGTTTTTCCGGAACCAGAGGGACCGGTTAGAATAACGATTTCTCCAGCTTGAATATTCAAATTGATATCAAATAATACTTGTTTGCGGAGATTTTTATTTCCGAAATAATGATTGAGGTTTTTAACCGATATTACAGGTTGTTTTGACATGATTTTTGATAGAAGATAGGGATTAGTAAAAAATAGGATTTATTTTAGTTGTCTAAATAACCTCACCTCGTCCTATCAGACACCCCTCTCCTTAACAAGGAGAGGGGAAGGGGGTGAGGTCAAATTCTTAATCTAGCGACAATTACGGGTGGAATTTCATTAAATCGGCTCCAACCGATAGCATTACTTCGAGCAGCAATTTCTTCAGAAAAAGCCGGTTCTTCCAAACCATCTAAAACAAAACCAAATTGAAAAGCTGTATTTAATAAAACATGTAGAGGACGATGAAAATAAATATGTGGTTGGGGTTGATTTTCTAAAGCTAATCCGCGTACTTTACTAAATTTTAAATAACCTTTTACTTTAATATAATATTCAGTATAAAATTCATTTTCGTTTTCTACTAATTCTCCTCCTAAGCTTGTATGCATACTATTAAAGCAAGGATGCATTACTGCAAAAAGAAAACAACCACCTGGACGAATTAATTTTATTAATGCTTTAAATAAAGGTTCAATTTCTGCCATATCCATTAAAGCCATTGCAGAAACTGCTGCGTCAAATGAATTTTCACCTAGCTTTAACAAAGCTATTTCATCTGTAGCGTCTAAAACTTGATACTCAATTAATTCTTGGTTTTCTTTAGTTCTTTTACGAGAATGATTTATCATTTCTGAAGAAAAATCTATCCCCAATATATTCGCACCAAGACTTGCTAGTCTACGAGTAGTTAAACCGTTTCCACAACCGATATCTAATATTCTTTGTCCGGGTTGTAAATGCAATAATCTTTCTATACTTGGACGTACTAAATAGCGATGAAAGTCGTTTCCTTCATCACCCATTCTTTCATCCCAAACTTGAGCGGTAGCATTCCAAGCTTCTCGGGTTTGATTATTCAGTGATTTGATAGATTCATCTGTCATTGCTTTGTTTCCCCTATATCTTCTAGTTGATTATGTTTGTTTGAATCTATATCAACAGGTTTTTTAACAAAAATCTCTACAATTATATAGAAAATAATTATTGAAGCCCAAGATAGATTCCATAGTGATGGATTAATCAACGCGACGATTATTGTTATTAGAGCAACTATTGGTTCGATTAACGAATTTATTCCAATATATTTTATAGTTTGTTTGTCTAAATCTGTATCTACTAAACGATTTTTATAGGTTGCATAAGTCCAATTAATAAAAGAAAATAATCCGATAATAAATATATTAATGCTGTAGCAAATTTGAACTATATTATTATCGGGGAAATACATTATTAATACATTTGAGAAAGGAACGATAAATAAACACATTAAATATACGATATAGAGCCAAAGATGTATTTCATCAGTTTTGCGATAATGGCTAAATTGTTTTACATGGTCTATCCAATAAAAGGCTAATATGACAAACGTAATCAAGTAGTTTTCTAAAGGTTCTAATTGTGAAATTAAGAATTGATTTATTTCCATATTGCTTGCTAATTCAGCGAATTTTGGAAAATCGAATCCGAAAATTGTTAATGCCATTGCTAAAGCAAAAATTGTGTCGGATAATCTTCCTAGATGAAGAATCATGTTTGTTGAATTAGTGTTTTTTTTGGTAGTCATGGGATTTATTGAGTTTGCATTACTAATGTTTGATGTGAATTTATTTTGATAAAAACCGCAGAGAGCGCGGAGAACACAGAGGAAAGAGGTGATGAGAGATTTTAGTCTTTTTAGAAGAGATATTTTGATTAATTAAAAAACATCTGCTGGGTCTGCACTTTGTAGTTTTCTCATTGCTACAGCACCAGAAACAGTACACATAATAATTGTTAAAGAAAGTACGGTAATTGCTCGGTCAATTTTCATCGCGATGGGTAATAAAGTTGCTGCGAAAGTAATTTGATATAACCCCATTGATAGCAACATTCCGGGTATAAATCCCAAGATGGACATTATCAATGCTTCTTGCATTAGCATTGTCATTAAATAACCATCACTATATCCCATTGCTTTTAGGGTTGCGTATTCTGGAAGGTGTTCAGATACATCGGAATAAAGTATCTGATAAACGATGACGATACCGACGATAAACCCTACTACTACACCAATTCCAAATATGAATCCAATTCCTTGACTTCCCCAATAATCTTTCTCTGTTTGAGCAAATTCTTGGGGTGTCAATACTCTGACATCATTAGGTAAATTCGATTTGAGTTGCGATTGAATTTTATTAACATCTGCTTGTGGATTTAATTTAATTAAGCCGACTTCAATTTGGTTTGGTTGACGGTTGGGGAATAGTTTTAAAAAGGTCGAATCGCTAGTTAAAATATTTCCATCTGCTGCAAATGAAGCACCCATTTGAAATAAACCAACCGCTTGAATTGTTTGGTCGTTGACTAAAGTTTCTACAGTTCCTTGTTGTTTAATTAAATCTGGTATTAGTCCATATTCCGGACGAGATGCTCGGTCAAATATGATATTATCCAGAAGCTTTAATTTATCGATATTTTTATTTACTTCTGGGTAATCAAAAGGTGGATTTATCGGGTCAACTCCCCATACCAATATTGCTCTGTTAATCCGAGTTTCAGGATTTCGCCATTGTGCTGTATTAATGTACAAAGGACGAACCGATTCTACACCTTCAAATGCCAAAGTTTGCTGCAATCTTTCTCTAGAAAAACTTTTCACTGAAAATAAACTTTGAAACTGCGGATTAATCAAAACTAAATCAGCTTGTAAAGTTTGATGAGGTTTAGTAGCGCTATCAAATAATGCATCTAATAATCCTAATTGAACGAACATCAACATATCAGCAAAAGCAATTCCTGCTAAAGCAACTGCAAGTCGGGTTTTCTCTTTTTTTAATTGCAGCCAAGCTAACGGAGTACGACGAAAAATTTTATTTAACATGGTTTAATCAGTGAACAGTAAACAATTAGAAGTTAGGAATTAGGAGTTAGGAGTTAGGAGTTAGGAGTTAGGAGTTAGGAATTATTAATTTCCCTCCCTCACTCCTTCTTCCCCGCTCTACCGCTTATCCCAAAACTACTGGCAGGCTTTTATACATATGAAATCCTGGTCTTACCTGTATCTCAAGCTCTGATGGGTCAACGGCTAAACGTAAATTCGGATTACGCTTCAGCAGGTTAGTAATTGCAATCTTTGTTTCCATTCGCGCTAGTGATGCTCCTAAACAGGAATGGATACCACTGCCAAAACCGAGATGCTTGTTGGGGGAACGGGTAATATCGAATACTTCTGGATTTTCAAACATAGCTGGGTCGTGATTGGCTGCACCTAGAAGCGGAAAAACCGTCGCACCTTTGGGAATCGTGACACCATGTAGGGTAATATTTTCTGTCGTATAATTTGCTTCTGTTGATTGTACGGAACCGCAAAAGCGAAGAATCTCTTCGATTGCTGGCTCGATTAGGTCTGGATTTTCTCGTAATCGTGCTAGCTGTTCTGGATGTTGTAGCAGTGCAATTACACCATTAGTAATTAACTCTACGGTGGTTTCAAAGCCAGCAGCAATCAGCAAGAAGACCATACCAACTATTTCATCCTCGCTTAAACTTTCTCCTTCTTCCTCTGCTTGAATCAATCCAGTGAGGATGTCTTCACCGGGGTTATCTCGCTTACGCTCTATCAGCTTGCGTAAAAATTTAGACAAGTGTGGAATGTCCCAGAACATCGTGCGGACGATTCTCCAGCCTGAGAAACCATCCATCATTGTTTCAATACCCTTGTAAAGTTCGGACATATCTTCATCCGAAACTCCTACCATTTCCTGAATAACGGTGACGGGAATAGGAAGCGCGTAGGTTTTTTTGAGGTCTACTCTACCTTCAGCTTCTGCTTTGTCGAGTAGTTCGTTGGTTAACTGTTCAATTCGAGTGCTTATTTTAGCAATTGATTTACGTGTAAATGCCTGATGTACTAAACTGCGTAGACGCTTATGGTCTGGTTCGTCTTCGTACAGCATACTTTGTGCCATTAGTTCAACAGACTTTGGCAGAGAAATGAATGAGGGCAGCGGTAAGGGAATGATTGACTTGCTACCACCTGTAATAGTGCTACGGTTGCGAATAAATCTCGGGTCGTTCAACATCATCATGCAGTCTTCATAGCGTGAGAGAACGTAGGAATTTGGAATGATGAATTTCCCATGAAATACCGGTGATTCTTCTCGCAGCCATTTGTAGTACTCGTACTTGTTTTGAGCAAACTCTTTAGAGTCTAAATCGGGAGGAATTTGTAGTTTTTGATTTGTTTGTTTAGTCATGATAATTTTCTCAATTATTGCGAACAAAGATAGAATCTAGCCGTTTCGACTTTGCTTAAAATGCTTATTCAAATACGGTAAATAAGCTGTATTTACAACATTCACAAAATTGCATAAGAGGCTGAACTTTATAACTAAAAAAAATAATAATTTTTAATTACTTGGTTCTCGTTTCATTGTCCAAAATTTAACCGGTTCTTTCTCGGTTCTAAGAATTTCAAATCCATTCCTTTGATAAAATCTAACTGCTGGTTCTGTTGTTGTTTCCAGATAACAGGGTAAATTTTCTTTATCTGCTCGTTCCAAAATTGGTTTAATTAGTAAACTTCCAATTCCCTGACTTTGATAATCCGAAGATACACCCAGAGCTAATAAGTACCAGTGGGGTTGGTTCATATCTTGTTTGTGATATTTCTCAAACATTGAAAACAGAGAAAGCAATTGGACAAATCTTCCTAAACCAAGCTGAAAGGGCATTTGATACAATCCTAACTGCAACATTTTAAGGAAATTTAACGGATATTTTCCTGGCGGAATCCAAGCTGCTATACCTTTGATTTCTGGTGTTGTATATATATGGTTTAATGGTTGAGCATAACGCAGGTTTATTTCTAAAAATTTACGAGATATTTTTTTCTTTTGGCTCAATTCTTGAGGAAGAATATATTGTAAAAGCGGGTCTTTACTAAATGCATCTACAAGGGTTTCTGTAGCTTGATTAATAAGATTTTCTTCTAAATTAATTATTTGTGCGTCCATGATTTTTTATGATGAAATAATTCAACAATCAACTAACAAATATCTACTAACTACTAGTAAATAAAACTTATATCAAACATTCGTTATAAATTAATTCAATCGAAATCATAATTCAATCTCCGTTTGTACCTGTAAATTAGTTAATCCAGTTACCTTTTTGCTGTCTTCGGGATTTAAACGAATTTTGACATCAACTACACGTCTATCTAAGTTCTCTCCGGGTTCGTTGCTGAAGACGTTTTGTCTGTTGATTTGTAAACCGATTTGAGCAACTTCTCCCTGTAGTTTTCCTGAGAAAGCTTGTCCGGTAATTGACGCTTTTTGTCCCAACTTAATATCCTTAATATCGGTCTGATAGACTTCTGCTACTACCATCATCTGCTGAGTTTTTCCGATTTCAGCGATACCCTGACTCGATATTTGTTCTCCCACTCTAGTATTAATTTTCAGAACTTGACCAGCTATTGGTGCGCGGATATAAGATTGTTCTAGGTTAGTTATCGCTTGTTTTAAACCAGCTTTAGCGTTATCAACTTCAGTTTCTGCTAATCGAACATCTACCGGACGAATTTCAGCAATTTGATTCAAAGTCGCTTTAGCTTCGTTTATTTCTTCGCTTCCCGATGACTGGATACGGTTTAAATTTGCTCTTGCTTCCGAAAGTTCTTGCTGACGAGATGATTGAATACGATTAAGATTTGCTCTTGCTTCATTAAGCTGTTGTTTTGCTGTTTGTAATGCTAAGCGTTTACTATCTCTTAGAGAATTAGAAACAGCACCATTACTAAACAAACCTTGATAGCGTTGATATTCAACATTCGCATTATCAACCTCAGCCTGTAATCTGGTAATAGTTGCTTTTTGTGCTGCTATTTCTGTATTTTTTTCTGCTTGTATTCTGTAAATTGTAGCTTGCTGTGCTGCAATTTGATTTGTTTTTTCCGATTGTAAACGAGCAATTGTAGCTTCTTGAGCTTTAATTTCTCCTGTTTTCGCTCCTGCTTTTATCTGTGCTAATTTAGCCTCAGCCATTCTTACTTGTTCTTTGGCTTTTAATAATTCATCCTGCAATGTTTTTTGAGAATCTAGAATTGCAATTACTTCTCCTGCTTTTACTCTATTCCCTTCCTCAACTAACAATTTTGTAACTCTATCACCATCTAAATTTAAAGGAGCAGATAAATGAATTATTTCTCCTTGCGGTTCTAATCTTCCTAAAGCAGCGACTTTCTTTATAGTAGGAGGAACTTCAACTACTGGTGTCTCTGATGAAGTTAACAAACCAGTTTGAGAGATTCCGAATATGGCTATTCCACTCGTAAGTAAAGTAGCTGTTGCAATTACACTAATTAATTTACTCGAAGGTTTTGAAATTATTTGCATAACTCATCACCAATTACCAACTGTTTACTACCAAACACACATTCGCTATTTCTGATTATTCAAGTAAGCAGTTAACATTTCTACTAACAATTCTCCTTGTTCTTCATAAGAAGCTATTTCGTCACCTCCAAACATTCTGGATGTCAATAATCCTCCAATTAGATTTAAGATAAAATCAATCACTGGCTTATTTTCGATTTGTAAATAGCCAGAAATAGCTTTTTCTGTGTGCTTCCAAGATTTTATTAAGGTCTCGTTATTTAAGATTTTGCTACGCTCTTGTTGCTGATAGAAATCAAAATTAAGCAAGGTTTGTTTGATGAAATAGTTCTCGTATTTTTGAATAAAATTTATTAATACCTTTATTCTTTCTTCTAATGTTTCGGGACTACCAGCTTCTACCAAGAAATTCGATATATCCTGTTCTGTCTGCTCTTCTACTAGCTGTAAAAAAATAGCTTCTTTGTTGGGAAAATAATGATAAAGAGTTCCTGTCGAAACACCCAGTTCTTTAGCTATCTCCCGCATCGTAACAGAACCATAACCCTTTAAAGCGAATAAATCAAAACTTTTCCATAGCAGTTCTTTCCTATACTTTTCATGGTCTACAATTTTCGGCATTCCGCTACTCAGATATTTTATATCGAACGTTAGTTATATTTTATTCCAATCCGACAATTATGGCAATAGTTATTTATTGCTTCACTCTAATACACTCTTGTGTGATGGAGAGCAGCGCGTTGTGCGGGAACAAGCGCGTCTTCTGCGACTGTGGAGTATCCCTACACGTCAAAGTTGTTAGTTGTTTCAACACGTTGCTGGGAGACGTAGAAGTGCTACGTCTCTACATTGTGTCTGGGTTAATTCCCATTTCTCGGAGTTTTTCGGCTAATCGCGCAGCTTTTTCTTCAGCACTAGAAGCACGTTGTTCAGCACTAGAAGCACATTGTTCAGCACTAGAAGCACGTTCGTCTCCCGTTGGTAAAATTGAGCCATCTTGGTGACACCAACGTAACCAAGAGTCTTGTCTCGCTTCAAATTCACCCGACCATAAAGTCAAACCTAGCCCAACTTGCTCTAACCAGGTTTCTGAAGTTTGAGAATAACGCATTCCTCGTAATTCATAGATACGTAATGTTTCTTCACTCAGTTGGTTGTTAGGGTCATATACGATGTAATAGCTGGCTCGCATATGTTCGTATATTCTTAATTTTTCTCCTAATTCGTCACCAATTTTATTAGAAACAATTTCAATTGCAACTTCGGGAGGTTTACCAAATCTCCAAACCATGTAGCAACGATTTTGTTTTTCCCACCAGTTTTGAGGAACTTCAGCATTTAAGCTAAGGAAAACATCAGGTACTATAGCTGGTTTTAAATCAGTATAATAAATTCCGACATTAGATTCTGCAAGAAATGGTTTTTTTTGTAAAGAACTATAAAGAGAACTTACTAAAAGCCGTTGTTGTTTAGCAGATGCAAAATTATCCACGGGTGTATCATCTTCAGTGACTAGCTGATTGGCATCTGGAATGTAGAAACCATCATCATTATCAATCAAAACTTGCTTGACCATAATAGATTATCTAATAACTTGGGTCTATATATCTACTTTAAACGATTAACAAGCACACTAATGTAGAGACGTAGCAGTGCTACGTCTCCTTAACTGTATAAATTGTATAGATTGTATAAATTAATTTACTTCGATAAAGACAATAATTTTTTAGAATATTGGGCTAATCGAATTGTATTTGCTCTCAAATTATTTCTAATCAATTTATAATCGCTATTCCATCTTTTTGAAGCTCCTAACAAAGAGAATTTATAATCCAAATCTCCCCTGAGTAAATCATAAGTTTTCAAATTATTTTCAATAGCTTTTTTGATACTAAGAGCCATCATTGCTCTACCCGGTGATAATTTGGAATATTCAGGATTAAAACCGGTCATTTGCCCATAAGCCACTTTTTTATTGCTATCAATATACATTCCTGTAGCAGCTACTGGTGTTGTTTTATCCCATAATATATCTATCCACAAAGAATTTGTTTGGGCGCATTGTTGAAAAACACTGTGGTAGGTATTTAAAACTGATTCGGGTTGTTCTCCCCATTTAATTTGCCAAAGCTGAAATAAAATTTCGATTTGTTTATCAAGATTATCTGATTCAATACTTGTTAAATAAAAATCGCTATTTTTCTCTATCTTATTAAGGGAATTACGTAAGTTCTTACGAGGTTTTCTGCTAATGAAGTTTTGTAGATATTCTTCCCAGCTATCTGGTAAAGAAATGTAGGGACAAGTTGCACCTTGGTCGTTGGTAATTTGAAAATCATTTGAAGAAAATTGTTCGACAAAAACATTTAATCTAGGGTCTTGTATATCTTTTACATGAAAAACGTCCCATTCTAAATTGTGATGAATATAAGATGCGAAAGTTTGAATTACATCCTCTTCATACTCTGGTAAACAGATAAATCCGGTATAGTCAGCAACTGGATGAGCGCAAGTTTGCAATGACCTGTAAACGTTGACATTAGCCCATTGTAGAGAACGCATTGCTAGTGGGAAGAAAGCAACATAGGCTGAATTGGGTTGGGGTTTTATAGCTAGTATGAACCAGTCATGAGGAGCAACTTCCAACCATCCTCGCAACCAAGACCATGATAAGAATATTTGAGCGTGGGAATCTGAAGTATAGATATGATTCCAATTTGTGTTTAGTTTGTCGAACTGCTGAATGTTATTAATTATTTCTAGCTGCATTTGAATATCGGAGAGTTTAAAATTTCAAAAAGGTAAAATTTATAGCAAATTTACTGTAATATTTTTCGCTATAAAAATAAAATAAAAACAATCGTTGGAGATTATATAATTACGATATTTTGTTGTCAAATTAATGACCAAATGCACCCTAAAAACATAATTACGCTATCAATACTATATGATTTTCTACTAAAACTAATTTACTTTAGAGAAAATTTAAATAAACATGCGATTTTTTTTAATTAAAAAAATATATTTTCTACTATTGATTAATTCAGCTATAAAAGATAATACATCGATATACAGAGATTAATTCTTCACGATAAATAATTTAAAAACAATAATTTATCTTGGTAGAGATTTATTTACGATTTTAGGTGTAGTTAATTATAAATTATGTGTAATGTTACAGAAGCCGAAACTCCTGTCAAAATAGTAATAGGAGAATCTATATAACCATTGCATCTCACACCAGATAATAAATCATGCTTACTCAAGAAAAATCCCAAAAAGTCAACTGGAAACCCATAATAAAGGAATTTGAAGCAGTTTTAGGTAAAAAAGGTGTTATTCAACGTCGCGAGGAACTAATAACTTACGAATGCGATGGTTTAGCTAGCTATCGTCAGCGTCCGGATGTGGCTGTTTTACCAAAAACCACCGAACAAGTTGCTCAAGTTGTCAAAATATGCAACAAATATTCGGTTCCTTTTCTTGCTAGGGGTTCGGGTACTGGTTTATCTGGTGGTGCTTTACCCATTCAAGGATGTGTTTTGATAGTAACTTCTTTAATGCGACAAATACTCAATGTCGATTTAGATAATCAGCGGGTCGTAGTTCAACCGGGAGTGATTAACAACTGGGTAACACAAACAGTTAGCGGTGCGGGTTTCTATTACGCTCCCGACCCTTCGAGTCAAATTATCTGTTCTATCGGTGGTAACGTTGCGGAAAATTCCGGTGGGGTGCATTGTTTGAAATACGGTGTCACCACTAACCACGTTTTAGGATTAAAAGTTGTCACCGCAAATGGTGATATTGTTGATTTAGGTGGACAAGTTCCAGAAATGCCCGGTTATGATTTGACAGGAATATTCGTAGGTTCGGAAGGTACTTTAGGAATTGCGACGGAAATAACTTTACGGATTCTCAAAAGTGCCGAATCGATTTGCGTACTTTTGGCAGATTTTAGTAGTGTAGAAGCAGCAGGAGCAGCAGTTTCCGATATTATCAGTTCTGGAATTATTCCTGGTGGTATGGAAATGATGGATAACATGAGTATTAATGCAGTGGAAGATGTAACTGCAATGAACTGTTATCCTCGCGATGCTGTAGCAATTTTATTAGTTGAAATTGATGGTTTAGACGTAGAAGTAAAAGCTAATAAACAGCGAGTAATTGATATTTGTAAGCAGAACGGTGCGCGAAATGTAACTTCCGCAAACGACCCGGAAACTCGTTTGAAATTATGGAAAGGAAGAAAAGCAGCATTTGCAGCAGCAGGACATTTGAGTCCAGATTACTACGTACAGGATGGGGTAATTCCTCGAACTCAACTACCTTATGTATTGCAAGAAATTGAGAATTTAAGTGAAAAATTTGGTTATAAGATAGCTAATGTATTTCATGCTGGTGATGGTAATTTACATCCTTTGATTTTGTTCGATAATTCCATACCTGGGGAACTTGAAAAAGTAGAAGAAGTCGGTGGAGAAATTCTGAAATTGTGTGTCAAAGTTGGTGGTAGTATTTCTGGAGAACACGGTATCGGTGCAGATAAAAAATGTTATATGCCAGATATGTTTTCAGATGCTGATTTAGAAACAATGCAGTGGATTAAGCAAGTATTTAATAGTAAAGGTTTAGCTAATCCAGAAAAGATTTTTCCTACTCCCCGTACCTGTGGTGAAGCTGCTAGAGCGATGAGTGAAAAGAAATTTGAGAATGTAGAGAGATATTGAATTTGGGAATAGGGGATTGGGAATTGGGGATAGGAAGATAAGAGAAGAGCAAGAATCAACAATTTGATTTCTAAGCCGTTATTCACTGTGATTACGTGTATATTCGGTTACAAATAGTTTATATTTGATTTAAATTAGCAATAGAATGACCTAGCATCAGTAGGGCATTTTATTGCTTTTATTTTCTTTATTCTATATAGATTTATTACTGTAAATAGCTTCTTCCACTCAAAATTATTATTTCTTTGTGTTGGCTGACATATTGTGACAGTCGCGTCAATGTTTTTTATTTCTGTAAAAAATATACTATATTTTCCAAATTTCTATATTTGGTTTTATTCAGATTAATCGTTTATTAAGAGAGTAACTAAAATTATGAGTCAATATACATCGCATAATAATCAAGATTTCAGTGTAAATATTGGGCAATATTTCAGTCGTGGTTGGGAAATATTTAAGCAGTACCCTTTGGGCTTCATCGGCTACTTAATAACCGTATTTCTAATTTCCATATTTCTTACCTTTCTTCCTATTCTTATAGAACAATTACAAGGGATAGCAACTATTGCCAGTTGGGCAAATGTTGTTCTAAACCCTATTTTCTATGCTGGTTTCGATATAGTTGCTTTACAGATAGCAAAAAATAGACCAATAGATTTTAGTGACTTTTTTAGAGGCTTCAATCAATTTTTGCAAATATTTTTAGTACATCTAATTAGCAACATTTTAATAGTAATCGGCTGTTGGTTATTAATTATTCCTGGTATTTACCTAGCTGTTGCTTATCAATTTTCATCTCTATTTGTAATTGAGAAAAAGTTAAGCTTTTGGTCGGCTTTAGAAGCAAGTCGCAAACTAATTACAAAACAATGGTTTTCTTTTCTACTTTTTGGAATCGCGTTGTTTTTACTTAATGTTGCAGGAGTCCTTGCGCTTGGAATCGGAATGTTTGTTACATTTCCTCTGACATTGTGTATTGTAGTAGCTGCTTTTGAAGATATCGTCGGTCTTAACAAAGGTTGAAATAAGCACTAAGAATGATTTAGCGACAGGTAATAAGTAGCTAGCAGCAAGTAAAAATAATAATTTCCGGTGATGATAGCAGAAGTTATCTAACATGTTCGTCACACAGAAATATTTTTGCTCGCGATTTCTTACTCGCTACTCGCTACTTAATACTTGTAACTCATTAAGTAAGTCGGCAAAAATAAACAAAGCTATGTGACAGATTGTAAACATCACTCAAAGCCTTGCGATTGCTTCGTTTCACTCCGTTCCACTCGCAATGACATACCTTGAATTTTTAACACCGACTTACTTACCTTTAACCTGTATTAAGCAACTTCAACTAACTCAATATCAAAAGTTAACTGTTGTCCTGCTAAAGGATGATTTGCATCAAGAGTAACTTTGGAGTCCGAAACATCTGTAACAATAACCGGAATTACCTGACCATTGTTTTGAGAAATCTGTAATTGCTGACCAATTTCCACTGATAAATCTGTAGGTATTTGCTCTTTCTCAACTGTTATTACTAGTTCTTCACGCTGAGGTCCATAAGCTTGGTCTGGAGGAATAGTTGCAGTTTTGGACTCTCCAGGAGCCATACCAACTATCGCTTCTTCAAATCCAGGAATCACATTTCCCGAACCAAGGGAAAACTGTAGAGGTTCGCGTTCAACCGAGGAATCAAAGACTGTACCATCATCTAATTTGCCTGTATAGTGAACTTTTACGTTATCACCAGCTTTTGCTTGAGCCATGTCTTTTCTCCTTAAACACTCTTAATACTTTACTGTGCAAATTGCTTTTATCTGCTCGATTATATTTTCTCGATAAAATAAAACAACTTGCGAGCCAACTGCTTTTTAACTGAAATCTCTTGCTACCAAAGCTTTCTACTTAAAATTTTTCTAATAGCTAATGTAAGATTTGTTTGCTGTTCCACAAACAATAGCTAATTGATTTAGCATTTTGAACGCCGAGGCAGGTTAATACACCTTTTCAACAGTAGTACCTGTAAACGTGGTTATCTAAATATTTTCGATTTTGTTAAGGTTTCTACTTTTTACTTGCTAATTGCTACTTTCTACTTCCTCTTCAATCTGCAAAAATATGTAATCCCAAATATTTGGATAGTTCTTCACAAACTTTGATTCCCCTAACGCTGTTACCGCGAGAATCTAAGGGAGGAGAAAAAACTGCGATTCCCATTTGGTTGGGAACTACTCCAATTATTCCACCACCAACTCCACTTTTTGCTGGAAATCCTACTTTATATACCCATTCTCCGGCAAAATCGTACATTCCACAGGTAAACATAACGCTGAGAAGGTCTTTAACAAAGTTAGAATTTATTGCTCGTTCTTTGGTGACGGGATTTATACCATTATTGGCTAAAGTCGCTCCCATTAATGCTAAGTCTCTACAGTTAATTATTACGCTGCACTGTTGGAGATATAAATGCAGAGTTTGGCTGATATCACCAGAAATCATTCCAAAGTTACGTAATAGGTATGATATAGCCCAATTTCTGTCCCCGTTGTTTTGTTCGGATACGAGTATGGGTGTATCTACGAAAACTCTGCGTCCGATATAGCGACGATACATTTCTAATATTCGATTGAGTTTATGACCGGGACCTGCTCCTTCTATCAAGCTAGTAGTCGCAATTGCTCCGGTATTTACCATGCTGTTATAAGGTCTTTTGGATTTTGATTCGACTTTGATAATCGAGTTGTAAGCATCTCCGGTTGGTTCAACATCAACTTTAGTTAAAACGTAATCTCTTCCCTTGTCTTCAAGTGCTAATCCGTAAGCAAAAACTTTTGATATCGACTGAATCAAAAACGATTCTTCCCAATCACCTACACAGTAAACTTGACCGTCTACTGTAGCGATACAAATAGCAAACCAATCAGGATTGATTTCTACTAAACCAGGTTCGCTGACATAGACCTTTCCATTTGTAACAGGAAGATAATCGCGGTGTAACTTTCGCAAAATTTCAGGTAAAGATTTAGAAGGTAGATTTAATTGAGTTCTTGTATCTGGTTGAGCAAGAATTTTCGGACTTAATGAATTGGTAAAGTGAACTTTTTGCTGTTTGATACTAGAAGTTTCTTCGTTATCGGTAGTAAAAATATGTAGTTTAAATCTTTCCGAAAGTGCTTCAAAAACTTTGACTCCTCTCCAACTTTTTTTGCGCTTATCTAAAGCAGGAGAAAATACAGCTATCCCCATTTGGTTCGGAACAACTCCGATAATTGCACCCGATAAACCACTTTTAGCTGGTAAACCAACTTTGTAAGCCCACTGTCCTGAAAATTCATATAGACCGCAGGTATACATTATACTTAGTATATTTTCAACATACTTTTTATCTACAGCCTGCTCCCCCGTCATTGGATTTAAGCCACCGTTGGCTAAAGTTGCAGCCATTACTGCCAAATCATGACAGTTAATTGTTAGAGAGCATTGTTGAAAATACAGATTTAAAATGTCATTAATATTGCCTTCAATCAAACCAAAATTGAGCATCATGTAAGCAATCGCTCGGTTTAAATGGTCGCTGATTTGCTTTGAATTACATACTCCTGAATCAATCGATACATTCCTACCAATGTAAAGTCGAAACATCTCGAGCAAACGATTGTAACGTTGAGTCGCATCCGAACCTTTAATTAAACTAGTAGTGACAATCGCACCAGCATTAACCATTGGATTGTAATGTCTTCGGAATATTTCTTCCGGTTCCATTATCGAGTTGAAAGGTTCCCCAGTTGGTTCCACACCAATACGTTCGAGAACATAGTCCTTTCCCCAATCTTCCAAAGCTAATCCATACACAAAAGGCTTAGAAATCGACTGAATACTGAAATCTTGTGTAGTATGACCGATATCGAAAACTTTACCATTTACATCAACAGCACAAATTCCGAACCAATCTGGATTAGCTTTAGCTAACTCTGGTATATTCTGTGCAACCGTTCCCTCATTAAGTGGTTGATAAAAGCGATATAAATCCTCAAGAAAACTCGTCAACGCTGGAGTTATACCTCCAACTGGAGCATTTAACCGTCGAACATCCTTGATATCGGTCATATCGCACTTATAAAACTGCACTATTATTCAGTTTCAACTATTTTGAGTATTATTCCAGTATTCACGCTGACAAAATCAAGGAAAATGTACCTACTTAAATTTAGGGAGTAGTGGGTAGTGAGCAGGGAGTTAATAGTTTGTTACTTCTGACTGTTTACTGCTCAGTCTTCTGTTAAACCCGAGTTTGAAGAAAAATCTATTTATCATAACTAAAAAAGCGCCAGTCCGTGCAACAGACTAGCGCTTCTTTATTTATCTTCAGAGTCTTTATATAAGCTGACTCCGTTTGAATTAAGAAATATCAACTAATATGTATATTCACATTAAAAAGGAAACTTTGACTACTTTTTTATATTTTCTTTAGATTTGTAAGTTATGGTTTTGTAACCAACTGATATTACCAATAAAGCCCCGTTGTCCGACGGGGCTTTCGTTTGGGTGATTGCAGGCTTAATAGTTTTATCTCATACACTCAATACTCAACTCTTATAAATAAAAAGCGCCAACCATTTTAAAATCTAGGTTGGCGCTTCTTTTTTTGTATTCAAGGTCTTTATAAAAGCTGACCCCGTTTTAAAACTTCAAGGTCATTAAAGTACGTGACCTCGCAAAAATTTATTTATGTAACCTTATATTTAGATTCTCATCAAATGGGTAAAGTATCGCAACATTTAATATTTTCTTTAGATTTAAGGCTTAATATTTTCTTTAGATTGTTTAGCTTGCCTGCATGATAATAAGGTTTCTAATTTAGAACTGAGCTTAAAGAAAAAGATTGTGGGTTAGTGATAAGAATTGAAATTTAATTTAGATTTGGAATGACAAAGCCATGTTGGGACTTAGAGAGCGAGCAGTTACAATGCGTTATGTGTGGTCGGTGATTGAAGAAACCGAAACCAAGACTATTTTGAATTTGAATGACACAGACCTGATAGGACAGTTGCTCAAGCAGTTAGAAAACAAGAAGTTGCTTAGCAGCGAACAAATTAATGAGATGAGTGAATATATTAGCTCGCGGGTGCCATTAATCCGTGATTTAGCTCAATCGCGTGCGGTATGTAATTCTTAATTTAGGTAGATTTTTACAGTTGTAATACTCCTGTGCTTGAGAATTATCTCTTAACAGATGTAAGAGCGGGTATAAGATATCTTGTCAAAGTGAAAGCATCTACCCCTAATTGAGTTCGTTCTTGAGCAGCTAAAATACCTGCCCTACCGTGCCACCACGCAGCAGTTGCAACCATTTTTTCGACAGATAAATTTCGTGAAACAGCTTGCGCGATTAATCCTCCGAGCAGTCCGGTTAACACATCACCACTACCTCCACGAGCTAGTGCTGGAGTACTTTGAGGAATAATCCAAACGCAACCTTGAGGATTTGCAATGGCAGTTCTTGAACCTTTTAACAGAACTATTGCACCAGAACGTTTTGCAGCTTCTTGTGCTGCCAATATTCTATTTTGGTTGACATTTTTGACATCGGGAAATAGTCGTTGAAATTCGCCGGAATGGGGGGTAAGTATAGTTAATGCTTGCCGTTTTTGTAAAGTTGACTGAGTCCCCATGCTTGCAAGAATATTTAGACCATCTGCATCTAAAAGCAAAGGTTTAGAACTATTTAATATTTCTCGTACAATCGAGTCAGCATCCGGAGTTAGACCGGGACCGCAAGCTATCGCATCAAATTTATTTAAATCGGTATTAGCTGATAATTTTAATTGAGAAATAGCCCCACTTTCAGTTTCTGGACAGCCAATAATTAAAGCTTCAGGTAAATGTGAAACCATTGTGGCTTTGAGGGATTGCGGTACAGCAATAGAAAGCAAACCCACACCAGAACTACGCGCAGCCAAACCAGTTAAAATAGCAGCTCCTGCGTAGCGACGAGAACCGCAAACAAGTAGTAAATGACCTTCTTTATATTTATGAGTGACTTGTTGACGAGGTAAAGGAAGAGTAGAAAGCGCAGATGCTGTAGTCATGCGTTTAACTTTGGGATATTCTCCTAATACAGCTTGGACATCTGCATATTGAATATCAAAATCGATTAATTCAGTTTGACCAATGTATTCTAAAGCTTGGTCTTCGAGCAAACCTAATTTCCATAAACCCAAGCAAAGATTATGAGTAGCACGAACCCCGACTCCCAGAACTTTTCCAGTATCTGTATGTAAACCCGAAGGTAAATCAATGCTGATAACAGGTTTATTCCATTGATTTAATTGATTAATATCACCTGCAACTGGTTCTGTAATATCTCTTTCCAAGCCAAAACCGAATAAACCATCAATAAAAAAATCGCAATCTTGCAGACTTTGAATTGATTCATAGCAAGGAATATTTAAGCTGCGAGCATATTGTAAATGCTGCGAAGTTAATTCTTTTAACTTAGGAATCGGACAATAAACCTTTACCTGATATCCACGGAAATATAATTCCCGAGCAACAACTAAAGCATCACCACCGTTGTGTCCCGGACCTGCGAGGATTCCTATTTTAGCAGTGGGGGAGGGGGAGAGAGGGGGAGAGGGGGAAGAGGGGGTAGAGGGGGTAGAATAAATGTTTTTCAAATATTCTCCTTGTCCAATAATCTCTTCAATTCTACGAGTGATAAGTCCTGCTACTTTTTCCATTAAAGCCGCTACAGGTATTCCTGCTGCGAAAATACGCGCTTCGATATCGCGCATTTGGGCTGCGGTAACTGCGACTTGGGAAATTAATTCTCGGTTATTAAGCATCAATCAGTGAACAGTGAGCAGTGAGCAGTGAACAGTTATCAGTTATCAATTGTTCATCCGGAGGATGTGGATCATCAATTAGAATTTTACCTTGCTTGCTCTACCCCCTCTACCCCCTCTACCCCCTCTACCCCTCTCCTCCCAATTCCCTACTTTCCGTAATAAACTCTACCGTTACTCAACCCTAAAGAACGTAAATAATATTTCCATTGTTCTGCTTGCGAACGTTTTGTAAAAGGTCCAACTGCTACGTGATATCCTCTAGGAGATTTTCTTGCAGCTACTCCTATATTATTTCCTCCTAAACTTTGTCTAATTTTGGTTTCGGTTTGGGATAATTTTTTTCGTCTTTGAGGAATTACAACGTAATAATTTCTTTTGTTTTGGGTCTTTGATGGTTCGTCAAAATAAGGATTATTCAAGTCACTAGGTGTTCCGATTCCGGAGTTTTGGCTTTCGATGCGAGGATTGAAGCCTCTACGCTGCAACTCTTGAGCCATTTGTTGAGCGTTATTTAAACGATTGAAACTTCCTACTTGAATCACTGAAGGTCTTTGAGGAGGTATGAAAGCATCAGGTGCAACTGAGCGTACTTGTTGAAGATATCCGGAGTAGAAGTTATCTACAACCACAAAGTAGCTTCCGTTTGCTGAGTAGGTAGAGTTGCTTTGACTGTATTGATATTGATTCTGATATTGATTATTAAAAGGAGAAGTAAATGTTTGTTCTTGATATACTCCAGAGGAATATCCAGGAGGTAACTGTGCGACTGGATAAGATTTTTCAGGAGTTTGGGCTTGTATTGGTGTGATTGAAACTAACGCTAAGAAGATTCCTGATAAAAAAGATGGAGTTAAATCTGGATGAATCAGGCTACGTTTTGGGTTGAATATAGTGTTAATCATTTTATGTAGGAACAAAGATTTTGGAGAAAATAAAGCTTTTCCGCACCAGATTTTAAATCGTTCCTATGAATAACGAAGGTAGCCTAGATTATATTTGGCAACATAATTTACACTTCTAAATTATTAGCGATTTCCTCCATCTTCTCCAATTCCTATTTCTATTTTCCGTAATAAACTCTAGCGTTGTTTAACCCTAAAGAACGTATATAGTAATTCCATTGTTCGGCTTGTAAGCGTCCTGTAAAAGGTCCAACGGCTACGTGAGGTCCTCTGGGAGCATTTCTTACAGCTACTCCAACACTGTTCCCTCCAGCACTTTGTTTGATTTGGTTTTCAATTTGAAATAGTTTGTTTGGTTTATCTGGAATAGCTACATAGTAATATTTTGTTCTCTGTGACCTTCTATTATTATTTCTGGCAATAGGCTCAGATGCTCTTCCAGGAGCAGAAAAATCGCCACCGTAAGAATTAGCGATTTCTCTTCCAGTAGTTTGGCTGTAGATACGAGAACCGACACCATAAGATTGTAACTGTCTAATTCTTTCTTGAGCGTTGTTTAATCTTCGGAAAGCTCCTGCTTGGATAACAGAACGTCCGAGAAAGTCTCCTGTAAAAGCGGTAGGTTCAACAATCCGTACTTGTTGAAGTAAATTCGGGTCAGTATTATCCACAATCACTAAATAGCTTTCGGAATTTGGATTGTACTGAGAATTAAAATCGAATTCATTTTGAGCGTATTGTACCTGTGCTATTTTCTGGGAACTTACAGGAGTTTTTGCTTGGGTTGGTGTCATAGAGACAAGAGTTAAGCATCCTCCTAACAAGGAATATGCGATTAAAGAAAGTCGAAACATGTGAATTTTGTTAAGCATGATAGTGGGAAGTTAAATTTTGGATTTTAGATTATTCCGACAGACAATAAAGATATTCAGGATTTTTGATTTAAATTATTTTTGAAATTATTTTTTGGGATTGAGTCGATAGGTTTTGGAAATTGTAATCAGGAATAATGGATAGTGGTCTGTTCCATTAAGTCTGACGGCTTTGTTTTGTACGGACGTAATGTAGAGACGTTATAAATAACGTCTCCCGACAGTTCCAAAAATTTTTACAGTTATTCCCATGAAGCAGATATTTTTCCTAAAATTAGAGATACTAAAGTGTAGTAAATAGTTTAGATAACTCGAAACTGAGAACTAATTAACCAAGTTAATAATTGTAGCAACTACATAGTGTTAACTTATAATTGACAGCCTAGCAAGATTCACCGATATGGAAAAAGTCGTAGTAGGTCTTTCCGGCGGCGTTGACAGTTCTACCGTAGCTGCCATTTTGCACAATCAGAACTATGAAGTGATTGGTCTTACCCTTTGGCTGATGAAGGGTAAAGGTCAATGTTGCTCTGAAGGTATGGTTGACGCGGCTCATATCTGCGAACAGTTGGGCGTTCCCCATCACGTTGTTGATATCCGCGATGTCTTTCAAACCAATATTGTAGATTACCTGGTAACTGGTTACAGTGCTGGTGTTACGCCTTTACCTTGTTCGCAGTGCAATAAAACTGTAAAATTCGGTCCCATGCTTGAATATGCACGGGAAAAATTGGGAAGCAATAAAATCGCAACAGGACATTACGCTCGCATTAATTACAACGAAACCAGCGGACGTTATGAACTTTTGCGTGCATTTGACCGCAACAAAGACCAGACGTATTTTTTATATGATTTATCGCAAGACTTACTAAGTGGTTCAGTATTTCCACTAGGAGAACTAGAAAAATCAGAAACACGTCGGATTGCTGCCGAATACAACCTGCAAACAGCCAACAAACCAGAAAGTCAAGATTTATGCTTGGTAGAAAGCAACGGTTCAATGCGTGCTTTTTTAGATAAGTATTTGGCTCCGAAAAAAGGCGATATTGTAGACGCTGACGGTAAAGTATTGGGAGAACATGATGGCGTACATCACTACACCATCGGACAGCGTAAAGGATTAGGAATTGCGGCTCCACAGCCTTTGTATGTAATTGGTTTAGATGCAGGAGCTAACCGAGTAATTGTTGGTGACAGAACCACAGCAACCAATCCAGAATGTAATGTTGCTCGGGTGAATTGGGTTTCCATAGCAGAACCATCGAGTCCAATTCGTGCAGAAGTACAAATTCGCTATCGTTCCCAACCCGTTCCCGTAACCGTGATACCTTTAGAAAACTCTCGCGCTAGAGTCGTATTTGACGAACCTCAATTCAGCATCACCCCCGGACAAGCAGCAGTATGGTACGACGGCGAAAAAGTCCTCGGTGGTGGAATAATTACAGTGAACAGTTAACAGTTATCAGTTAACAGGGAACAGTTAATATTATTAAAAAACCCGGTTTTTTGAAAAAATCGGGTTTTTTAATTCTTAATCTCTTATGAATAAAAATATGTTCGTAGTTGCGCTTTAGCGCCAAATATTTTTGGCGCTAAAGCGCAACTACGAACCTATATTAGAAGTAATCATCTGAACTTGATATAAATGATAATTGTTAATTGTTCATTGATAACTGCAAAAAAGTTATTACACTACGTATTTATGTCCTATCGGACACGCTACGCTAACAAAAATCAATTAGGATTCCTATATAAATGATAATTGTTAATTGTTAATTGTTAATTGATAACTGTTCACTGAAAAAAAAGACCCGATTTCTGGGAGAAATCGAGTTCATTTGAGAGTATTTCTAGGGAGATTGATAAGATTGCAAAAAAGTTGATTTTTAGATTAAGTTAATTGCTTCGATATATTGCTTTTTTTTGCTCCTTGGCTACTTGCATTATTTCATTGATTTGAGTTTGCTGCTCTTGGGAAAGATTTAAGTTAGCTACAGCAGAACGCATTTTTTGTCCGTTTCCTACAGCGCTTTGGAATTCTACTTCCTGTTGCGGTGTTAAGACGGATTCCACTTGAGAACGAGCATTATCTCTAACTTCTTCAATCTGGTTGCGTTGTGCTTGAGTTAAGTTTCTCTTGTCTCCACAAGCATTTGCAGCTAAAGGAAGTGCAAGAGTGAAAATAGTAGATGCAGCCAAGATAGGAACTAATTTAGACTTCATTTAGAATGCCTCAAATCTTTTTCAATTATCTTTAGTATTATTTAGGAATATGACATCAATATGACAAATTAGAATTGGTAATTGGGCATTGGTAATTGGTAATTGGTAATTGGTAATTGGCTACTAACAGCTAACAACTAACAAATAACAACTAACCAATAAAAAACCTTTGCTAAGTAACGATTAGCAAAGGTTGATTCTGCAAGGGAACAGTTTTGATTTTTGATTGTTAGAACGGAAAATTTACAGTGAGTAAACAGCGAGTAAATTAATTAAGTAATGAAGTAAAAGTAATCATACTAAACATTTATCAATTACCTATTACCTATTACCTATTACCTAATACCAATTATCTATCTCGCTCTAAATCATAAATTACTTTTTCTACTACCCAATTAATTGATTTTCCGGGATGATTTTGTTTTATTCCAGCAATTAATCGATTTGCTGTTCTACTATCACCACCTACTAACCTGAGCAATTCTTTTCTCAATCGCGGGTTCGCTTGTTCTATTGAGATTTGATTTTGCTGATTCGCGGTTTGGGTGGATAAAGTTGGATTTTGTCGATTTAAGCTCCACAGTAAACCAGCGGTACCAGCACCAATTGCAGCTAATCCTAAGATTGTGGTATTGTCACCGACTTGATTTCCAATGTTGTCGGAAGAAACGTCTGCTGTAAATACGACGGGTTGATTTTTACTATTTTCTTGGACGGGTAATGTTCTTTCTTGACGAGTATTTGATGTTGAATTTTCGACTTTTGCAAATGCAGGTGCAGCCCTTAATGATAAAGTAAGCAAACTACTAACGATGCTGGTACTAATAATAGCGATAGCATCAAAGCGTTTCATGTTGGATTAATACTCCTTAAATGTGTTAGTGAAATTTGTTGGATTTTGAATTATGAATTGGTATCTCTCGTTCAAGACATCGATTTAACTTTCTAAAATTGAGAAAGTGTTATGCACCCTAAAATCTTTAATTACTCAATTTAAAATTCAAAATTGGAATTAGCTTTGAGAAACAGGAAATTGTCCGGGTTGAACGCGGATATTTACATTTCTACCACTGCGATTAACTGCGACTTGAACGTTTCCACCAACTGAGGTTTTTTCTACAGCTAATTGAACTTCGTCTGCGGTATTTACTGTTTGACCATCAATTTGTTGAATTACATCTCCCGGTCTTAAACCTGCTCTTGCTGCCGGAGAATTACGAGCAACACCTACAATTACAATACCTCTGTTTGCAGATAAGGTTAAACCAAGTTCGCGGCTTAAGTCTTGTTTCAAGTCTGAAGTTAAATTGGTCATGCGAATTCCTAAGTAAGGATGCGCGACTTTCTCTCCAGCGATTAATTGACTCGCAATTTCTTGAGCTTTTTGAATCGGAATTGCAAATCCCAAACCTTGCGCTCGACCGATAATTGCGGTATTGATACCGATTACTTCACCACGTTGATTTAATAAGGGACCACCAGAATTTCCGGGGTTAATAGCTGCATCGGTCTGGATAAAGCGAACTCGTTTGTCAGAAGCACCAATGACTCCGGAGGAGCGACCAGTTCCGCTAATGATTCCTGCGGTTACGGTGTTATCTAAACCCAAAGGATTACCAATTGCAATAGCCCATTCACCAGGTTTGAGGTTTTGTGAATTACCAAGTTCTACTGTCGGTAGGTTATTCGCTCTTACCTTGACTACAGCAACGTCGGTTAAATCGTCTAATCCTACAACTTCACCCATCATGTTGCGTCCGTCACCTAGAGTTACTCGAACTCTAGAAGAACCTTTGACTACGTGAGCGTTGGTAAGAATGGTACCGTTGGAATCAATGATGAATCCCGAACCGATACCGCTCGCTCGTCTGGAACCTCTTCCTCTGCTAGAAGCACGTGTAGAATCAATTCGGACAACCGCAGGACCGGTTTTTTCTACCGCAGCAGCGATAAAATTACTAGGAACAGCTTGAGCAGTGCTTCCGGGTAGCTGAGCAATTTGAGCAACCTGTTGCTCTTGTTGTAGAGCTTTAGTTGGTAATAATTGCGTAACAGGTAAGGTAAAAGCAGCCCCAGCAAAGAATACTGATAAATAAGCTATTGATTTTGGTAAGGATACTTTAGTCATAGTTGGTTGTTAGTGGTTAGTTGTTAGTAGATTAATTAAGAATTTTTCTTGTTAACTTTAGTATGAGGGATAAATATGACAGGAATATGTCAGGTCAATTATGGATTTCAACAATAGAAATAGATGCTTTTTTGTTGGGATTTGGCGATTCTCTGTTCCCTATTACTTTGTGAAAAATCATTTAGATAATCTAGTTACTAGAAAGGTGAATATTCCTAGTAACCAGAAACATAGTGTGTGTGGTTGGGAGAAAAAGTTAGGTGTCCGTGTTTCGTTATTACTTTTGGGTGCTAACTAGTTTCTTTACCCGATAGCTTTAATATGACAGGTAAATATGACAAGAATATGTCAGGTTGATTGCGGATTTTAACAAAGGATATTTTTGTGCAGGAAATTTGAATTTAAATTTTTCTGGATTTAATCAAGTAGGTAAGTACAATCTATTCCCTACTCCCTATTCCCTTTGAAAATCATTTAGGTAGTCCGGTTACTAAGAAGATATTCCTAGTAACCGGAAACGAGCGTGTGTGTGGTTTTGGAGGAAAAAGTTAGATGCTGATTGCCTTGGCTGCTAACTTGTTTCTGTTATCTGATAGCTTCACTATGACAGGCAAATATGACACGAATATGTCAGGTTGAAAATAATGTTTGTAGTTAGCTATTACTGTGCCATATTTATTCCTCTCAGTTCATAGTAGTGCTGTCTATTTTGTATTCCATATGACAATGGAAGTATAATTTTCTACTTTTTGTAAATAAAATTTGCGAAATAATTTCAGTATTTTTGTTAGAGGCTATACTTATCCGGAAAAGTACTTATTTTCAGGGTAGTTAGTAGACAGTATTTAACCAATTTTTAAATAGTTTTGCGGGATAAATAGTAATTTATGCAACTAATTAGATAGATGTCTTCGTGAATTCAGAAGACCTTTTTCACTGTGTTTAGAACTATTTGTCTTAGTTCCATTATTCAATAATCTGCAATTTAGTTGAAACAAAAATATGTTTTTAAAGAAAGAAAAACTACAGCACATCAACAGTATTACTCATGAAGGTAAAGTAGTTGTTTTCGCTACGGATGCTGAAGGTAAGATTCATTACACCATCAAGCAAGATGGATTTGAAGATTCTTATCTTAATTCTCCTCCGGAAGAACGCACGGGTTGGGAAGATTGGCAAGAATTGGAATTACCGAATGAAGAAAAAGATGACGAATCGGTAATTGAGAAAGAAAAGGAAGAATTAACTTATCAAGATGATGCAGATAAATTTGTTCTTCGCTCTCGCTACAATACTCAGAATGAATCAGCTGTTGCTCCGGTACAGTTAGTTTCGGGAATAGGACATATTTATGTTTTTCGTCAGTCAAAAGCTGATGCTGGTAAAACAAACCCTAATAGTTTATTAGTAGACCGTTTTGTCCTTGATGGGATGACTAATAAACTGGTGCGGAAGCTAGATGTAAGGTTTAAACGCTCCCGACAGAAGTATAAACCCATCGGTAGTATGAAGAAAACAGACGCTGGTCTATCGAATATCGATGCTTTAGACTATCGTGATGCAGATGGAAAGCCTTTTTATGAACCAACTACAGAATTAAGCTTAATTAATAATCTCTACGATGGTTGGTTTTCGGTAGTTTTGGTACCCACCAACGAACACGATAATTATCGCTGGCATATTTTTGCTTATAACTCCGGAAAGCAGAAAGTAGAAATAACCACGATTCGGGCTTCAGCAGAAGGACTGTTTGATGTCAAAGACTATACGGTTATGGAGCCTAAACCCGGAGCCAAGAATGCTTTGGTACCTCGTTCGATTCCGGGAATTATTGGTCGTACTTTAGATTTGAAAGATAAAGATAAAGATATTGAAATTGAAGTTGGTAATGGTTTTTCTGCAACTACATACAATATTCAACGGGAGCAGCAAACCGAAAATGGCGAGATGCAGTTGCTCAAAGGTGCCACTAGAATAATGCTGGTAATTCCTACTACACAAGGGAATGCAGCCGCTTTGAGTTTTGCGATCGCAGCCGATGGAACTTTATCTCAGATTAATGAGAATGTTGATGAAAGCAATATTGTGCGTAGTAATTCTCGCGAGTTGCTTTTACCTTTGAATACCTTAGATGAAATTAAAGCCTTTGGTGATTCTACTCCGCCCCAACAAGGTAAAATCACTGCAATAAGTGAGGGTGAAGAAGACACGGTTCAAATTACTTCCCCTCAAGCTTCAGAATTAATTAGCGGCGATATAATTCAAATTACTGATACTCAAAGCTACAACGGTCATTACAAAGCTATCAAAGTTGATGAAGATACCTTTGAGATAGAAGCTAGCTTTGTGAATGGGGATATTGGTAATTGGGAAGTTGTACCGGAAGTAGAAACAGGTTTAACTTTTGATGGTGCTATTACTGCTTTTGAAAGAGTCGCGGATAACAGGCTGAAAATAACGGCTGAGAATCATGGATTAGAAGATGGGGATGAAGTTCAAATTGTCGATACGACTGACTTTAATCAAACTTTCGCCATTGAGAAGATTAACGAGAAGAATTTTGTAATTGATGGAATTAGCTGGCAGTCTGGAGAAGCAGTTAATCTGAAGCTAGAATCCCGCAAGCGTCGTGGGGTCATGTTTGAAGATAGTGAAGAAGAATATATTGAGATTCCTGCTTTAGAATTAACCCCTCCATCAGAAGAATTTGCTTTTGGCTACACCGTTTCGGCTTGGGTTTATGTCGCGGATAGTAATAGCAATACAGAACAAATAATTATTGGTGAGAAAAATAAATGCTTCCGACTGTTGGTTAATAACGGTAAGGTATCCTTTGAAGTCAAATTTGATGATGTCAAGCAAATTAGCGATACAGAAGCTGTAAGTACAAATAAATCAAATAAATGGGTACATTATGCAGGAATCATTAAATCCGACGGTACCAGCAATCAAACTACATTAACGCTTTGTAAAAATGGTCAGCAGGTTGGAGAAACTTTGGTAGAAGCATTACCAAATACTCCAGAAAACTGGCAGCCAGAATTTGAGATTGGTAAATCCTTTAGCGGTAAGATTGCCGACGTGCGGATTTGGGATGCAGCCCGCATGGTAAAGGAAATTAAGGACAGTATGTACTTGCAGCTAACCGGGAGGGAAGTTGATTTAGCTGGTTACTGGCGATTGGGTGCGATTACCGAAGGAAAAGAACGTCTGGTAGTAGATTTTTCTGCTAACGGTAACGATGGAATTGTATATGGGGAAGCCTTTGTTAGTGCTGTTACCCTTAAACGTACTTTGGGTGATGGAAATACCAAGGTAGTTAAATACAGCAATGATGATTTAGTTGCAGTCACCGCAAGAGCAACTTATGTAGAAAGCTTTGAATTTAAAGTTGATGGTGATGTAGATAGTGACTCTTTGTTTAATTTCTCATATTGGGGTAAAAAGAGCCGTAATTCTGAGGAAAAGATTGAATTTTCAGGTGAAAGCAATTTCAAGAGATTAGATAATAACTGGTACAAAGCAACTTGCCATTTTACAGTACCGGATGGAGTGGCAATGATGCGTACTTTTGAAATAGCTAATGTACAAGGTGATTGGAATAATTTAGAAATTCGCAAGCATCGCGTTCAATTAGTATCCGATAGTATTACCGAAGAGAAGTTTATAGATAGCGTTAGTTTAGAAACTTTAGCTGACGAAAATACTGAGTTACCGGGATTGTTAAAAAAGTTGGAGCAGAAAGAGCAAGAACAAGCGTCTTTATTGTTGAAGAAGTGGAATCTTGAAGAATTAAAGGAGCTTGGTAGAGCAGGGCTACAACGTGAGATTGACACTTTGCACAAAGAAGTTGAGCGACTTCAAAGAATTTACAACCAAGAAAAAAATAACCTTCTAAACTACTGGTGTAAAATTAAAACCAATAGAAACAAACACTTTCATTTCAATCCAGATAAATTTCTAACTGAATGGCATAACAATCATGCTCGGTTCAAGTTTATTGCTAAACGTAATGGCTGGTATGAAATTGAAACCGATACTAAAATTGGTCATTTAAAAAATTACGGTTCTGACAAGAAATATTTACACTTTAACCGAGAGAAAGTTCTATGTGCTTGGAAAAATGTTCGCGCTCAATTTAGGTTTGAAAAGCGAGGAGATTGGTATATAGGCAAACTAAATACTAGCATTGGTAATCTAAGAGGTACCGGCTTCAATTATTTACATTTTGATAGTTTTAATAGTTTGGTTGCATGGAAAGATAACCCCGCACGGTTTAAGTTTATTAAGGATTCAGAAGAACCTACTAATGATAATATCAAAAATGCTAAATCAAAATGGGAAGCCAAGAAAAAAGAGCTTGAACTAAAGCAAGAACAATTAGATACTATCACAAGAGAGTTTGGTGGAGAATTACCACAACAAGATGAATTGAATACAAAACTTGAGGAAATTGAACAGCAACTTTCATTGATACTAGAAGCTTTAAACAATGCGAATCAAGATATTATTGAAAAAGTTGAGCAAATTCAACAAGAGCCTCAAACCTTACGTAGAGTTCCTAAAGACTCCTCTCAAGAGTTAATAACTAAAGGAGCATTATTAGAATTTGTTTCTCCTGCAAGCCGAATCAATGCTATTGAAACTTGTGAAGGTAACGTGCAGTTGAGTTATTCTGACAATCAAGGAAGGATGCGATTAACGAATTATGATGCTACTTCCGATAGCCAAAATACCGCTTTTGAACAGTGGCTTCCCGATGAACTTCCTGTTTGTTTAAATTTAGCTAATGATAATGACAAAATTGAATTAGCAAAGCCAATAAAATTGACGCAAGAATGGACAATTGAAACTTGCTTCTCTTATCCGCTTCCGAAACAAACTTGGAATACTTTGGCTTGTTCATCAAATAATACCGAACAGCAAATTGTTGTTTATCAAGGAAAATGGTTAGGTACTCGAATTAACGGCTTCTTTCATAACAGTGGCTACAATCTGGAAACCATTACAAATGGTTGGCATCATTTGACTGTGGTAGGAAAAGGAATGAGAGTAGAAGAAGAAGCTATTACCGAATTCTGTATTGATGGTAAAACAGTTGGTAAAGCAAGAAGCTCAACTGCATTAGTTCTTGATGGGAAGAATGATTATGTAGAACTACCAGAAATGAAAACTGATTTTTCTAAAGGTTTTACTGTAGAAGCATGGGTGTATTACGATAGCTTCAAAAAATGGTCAAGAATTATTGATTTTGGTGAGGGAGCAGGGCAAGAGAATATTCTTCTAGCTAATTATGGAACCACTAGTAAACTTGTACTTGATATATATCGAGAAAATCAAGAAAATCAATCGAAGCCTTTAGCTGCGGCGGATGTACTCGAAAAGAATAAATGGATTCATCTTGCTGCTACAGTCGATAGTTCGGGGAATGCAAAACTTTTCAAAAACGGTGAAGAGGTTGCAAGCGGAGAAGTTTATCTACCTAAAAATGCAAACCGAAATAATAATTATATCGGTAAAAGCAACTGGGAAGATTATGATGAATATTTTGACGGTAAACTTGCCGAAGTTCGTATTTGGAATAAAGCCCGCACTCAAAACCAAATCCAGGCTGACATGGGTAGAGTTTTAGAAGGTGAAGAAACTAATTTAGTAGGATACTGGCGTTTTTCTAATAACTCCGCTAAAGATTTATCTTCTAATAAAAACAATGGCACGCTTCAAGGAGAACCAGAAACTTTAAATCTATTAGCAAAAAGTAATAGCGATATTAAAACTATAGGTAATACTCAAGCTGGTTCCCAACAATTTGGTAAACTGGCAGAATTCCGAGTTTGGAATATCGCATTAAGCCATGAAGAAATTGCTGTTAACAGTAAAACTCGACTTAGCGGTAACGAGCCGGGATTAATAGCTTACTATCCCTTCAATGAAGCTACAGGTGAAGAAGTAAGAAACCTTACTGGTAACGCCGATTATAAGGATACAGTTTCTGGTGCTAGTTGGTGGGGTTGTACTGCTCCCATTGGTAATTTAGGTAATCAAGTGATGGAGTTTGATGGGGTTGATGATTATGTAGAACTTAACTCCAGTTTGTTGAACAATTTATCATCTTTCACTCTTGAGGGGTGGGTAAAGCTTGATTCACAAGTAAGCTCCAAAGTTAGCTTGTTTGGTCAAAATAATGTGATTGAATTTGGATTTAATGATGATGGAAAATTAGGTGGATGGGTTTCTACCTATTATTCAATACAAACGGATGATTCATATCCTTTACATACATGGCATCATGTTGCTTTCATTGGTAATGGTTCTAATTTATTACTTTATATTGATGGAGTTGAAAGCAAAAGTATAAGCCATGCAAGTGTTGATAATTATGGTAGTTTTTCTGACTCGTTTAAGATTGGTGCGGGTGTATGGTTTGGGGGAAAACAAAATCCATTCAAAGGTCAAATATCCGAAGTTCGTATTTGGAATAAAGCTCGTACAGCGGAAGAAATTCAAGCTGATATGCACCGACGTTTATCTGGTAAAGAGTCGGGATTAGTAGCTGATTTACCGCTTGATGAAATTAAATTAGAAGAAAACACGCAAAAAGTTCTTGACCTTACCGGTAATAACAATCACGGTAACGTCAACGGAGCAATTCTCAGATATAGTAATACTTTACCCATAGTCGGCAATTCTGTAGTCAGCGCAGAATACAGCACCGTTGTGATAGACAAAGCTACTGGGAAAAAATCCGCAATTATGCGCCGGTTCTTTGCCAGCCCAACTTTAAACGGTGTGGAATTATTATCGGAAAAACGCATCGAAGAACTAGAACTTAAATGGATTGGTAACGCTCAATTTGCTCCTACGCTCCTCGGCTACATCGAAGGACCACCACCAGTTCCCAGCGAAAACCTTACCGTACAAGAAGACTACAACGGCGCAACTTCGGTAGAGCTAACCATGTCCGAAGATGTAGAATTTAGCTGGAATCGTTCTCAAGAATTTGGTTTGGGTGCAACGTTAGATATATTCATGGGTGCCGATACAGAATCACACGTTGGCTTTGGTGGGGGAACAAAAGTATCAGATGTACGAGTTGGTTTTAAAGGTAATCTTGATGCTAGCTACAATTTCTTGAATGACACCACTATCAGTTCCGGTTCATCTTTGAATATGGCTGACCGTTTGGAACTGCGGGGAACTCAAGAACCATCAACTAAATTCTCTCACTTAGGTAAACGGTTTATCCCGAAAAATATTGGTTATGCTTTGGTGGTTTCGGGTTTAGCGGATGTATTTATCACTCGCTTAAGACGCAGCAAAAAAATGATTGGTTATCAGGTGCAACCTGTAGATGGGATTCCACCAGATGTTAATACAATTACTTTTTTAATCAATCCAGCCTATACCATGAGCGGTAGTTTAGACGGTATGACAGGTAGTGCTGCAACTAGCGATCGCTTTTTCCGTCACGTCCCCGAAATGCGCTCCCAGCACGGTTCTCTCTATCCAGCAAGTTATTATCGTCTGCAAGAAGCTTACGACCTCAAACAGCAAATTGAAAAAGAAGACAAAGAGCGAGAATCATATTTTGCTAATTTTAATCCGCTTTCACTGTTAGATCCGGCATCCTTGGAACGAGACGCAAAAGAAAAAGATAAACCGGATACAGAGATGAGTGAAGAGGAGAAGAAAAAACAACAAGAAGCACAACAGAAGCAGCGTGAAGATGAAGCACAAGCAGGTGCTTCCGAACAGTCAGAGGAGAATGAGCAGAAAGAAGCAGAAATTAACTCTAGAATTCAAGATGGAGATTCCAGAGTTAATGCTACAGAAAGTTTTGCTGATTGGCAGCGCAAAATGGAAGCAATTCAAATTAGTGCAGGCAAGCGGAATATAGTTAATACCTATGTTTGGGATGCCGACGGTGGATTGCGTACAGAAGCTCAGAGTTTTGCCAATACAGCAGAACATACCATCGGTGGAACATTTTCTCTGGATGCAGCATTAGGTTTAGAAAGTCAATTTGGGTTCTTTGGTGCAGCAGTCGAATTAACTGCTCAAGCTACTTTCAATATGACTCAAACCATGAGCAAAACCGAAAGACGCAGCAAGGGTTTCGATTTAAATGTGGATTTGAGCGGTTTAGAAAGTACCGGAATCACCGATTACAAGGACTACCCGATTCAGCCGGGAGAAAAAGTAGACCGCTATCGGTTTATGAGTTTCTACTTAGAAGGCAGTACCAGAAATTTCAATGATTTCTTCGACTACGTAGTAGATCCAGAATGGCTGGCTAGCAATGACGAAGAAGCGCGAGCATTGCGACAAGCCAAAGGGAAAGCTAATAAAACTTGGCGGGTACTACATCGCGTTACCTATGTAGAGCGTCCGGCTTTAATGGGTTTTGGTAGAGATACTCGCGAGATGTACGATGAAGAACAAGCAACAAAAAGAATTATTGATTACTTCGATGATTTAGAAGAGGAAAATGCAGAGCTACGAACTCAGCTTGATACTATTAACAAGAAGCTTGCTGAATTTGACGAGGTTAAAAATAGTATTGGTGAGTTAAAAACAATTCTGCAAAACCAATATTCTGTAAACGGTAACGGTAATGTTAGTAGTAGTAATGCTACTAGTAATAGTGCCGGTAATGTTAGTAACGGTGGCTCCCAAAATAATTTTCTAAGTAAAGTAGCCAAACTATTCAACAAAGTGGTTGATAAGTAATTAGTTTCGCTATTAATCGCAATAGTAGGGTGTGTTGTCGCACAGCGCAACGCACCGTTAATTTCCACATTCAACATTAAAAGGTGCGTTAGGCGCGAATCATAATTTTGCTGTGAGAAGAAAGAAGTTACTGTCGCGCCGTAACACACCCTACATATTAGAAATAAAGAAATAAATTAACAGTATTAATTAGAAATAAAGGAATAAATATATATGATAACAGCAAGCGAAAGAGAAGCATTTTTTCAAGATAAACTCATCGAAAAATACGGCGAAGAATACGGAATTACAACAGAATTACTTGAGAAAATTGATAGAGGTACTGCTACAGAAGAAGAATTAAATACCTATACTAGAAGTGCCGATAAAATGGTGGTGAAATTTAAACAAGATATGCGGGCAACCGAGCCAGAAAACTATAGCGTTCAAGATATTGAAATAGTAATGGCGATGATTGATGCTAATTATTTAAATTTTCAAAACAAAGACGAACCATTTAGCAAGGTAATTACTGAATCTGGAATAGAATATTTATTAACTGATAAATCTAAAAATCCAACTATTCGTAATTTTAGTGCTTCAAGTCGCCATTCTGAAAACTTATCACCGCAGCAAATTGTCAGCCAGTTTGGACTCGATTATGAATACGAAGATAATGGCGAAAAAGTAACTCCTTATTTACTTAAAGATGGTGATAATATTCAAAGACAGCCGTTTGTTTATGCGATGGAAACTCCCATGAACGAAGGTATTAAGGCTAATGCTAAATTACCGATAGATCCTCGCATCATGGAACGTTTTGAAAAAATGGCTGAGGATAATCGAATTCCATCCCAAACAAGAAAGCAAGCAGAGGACTTTTTAGCACGTAACAAAGATAATTTTTGTTTAATTGTTCGTAATATTGAAGATAAAAAACGTTTAGAAGAGCGTTTAAAACAACAAGATTCAAAATACGAAATTATCAGCGCTCAAGATGCACCATATACGGGAAACACTGCACCACAACATGGTACAAAGCTAAAATCGCAGGATGCTTACGTTGATATAGTTCAAGAGATGTTCGTTACCAAGCCAACAGAAGTTTCTCCTGGAACTAAAATTTATGCCAAATTTCCCAAAAAGAAAGTAGATGCAGAGCGAGCAGACTTACCAGCAGGTTCAAAAAAAGTTCCGATTGCAGAATGGGATGGCGAAAATTGGAAAGTTATCGCAGATGAGAAAAAATTAAAGCGCAACTTCAAACGTACTTTAGATAAATATTCCGATAGCGTTAAGGAAAAATTGAAGAAAAAAACTGTTAGTCGCGAACAGTTGAAAAAATGGAAAAAAGAAGGAGATCCTCCCCAGAAGCCTAAAGAGTTAGATAATCACATACGTAAAAATCGTTCTAAAGTAGTTAAACGCTTTCAAAGTGGAGTCTCATTACTGGCTAAATTGCGTCGTCGTAAAAAGAAACAAAAAACTACCGCTAATAGTTAATTGTAATAACCAAAACATCAACCAGAAATCTTTTTCAACGGTAAACAAATTTGAAAAGTTGTTCCTTCACCAACGGTACTTACTACAGAAATTTCTCCGCTATGCGCTTTAACTATTTGTTGAGCAATAGCCAATCCCAAACCGAAACCACCAGATGAACGAGTTCGCGAACTATCTACTCGATAAAAACGCTCAAAAATTGATGGTAAATCTTCTGGAGGAATACCAACTCCACTATCAATTACTTGAATAGATATTCGTCGCATTTGAGTAAATAATTTAAGCTGGATTGTACCTTTTGCGGGAGTATACTTACAAGCGTTATCTAACAGATTTTTAATTGCTTGCTGTAATAAATCTGGGTCGGCTGATAATGTTATTTCTTGAGATGGTAATTCAGTTACAATACTCAATCCTTTTTCTTCTGCAATTAATTGATATTCATTTGATAACTGTTTGAGTAAACTAACAATTTCTACAGTTCGTAAATCTTGCGGATTTAAATGTCCTTCATGTCTGGCTAAAAACAATAAGTTACTGATAAGAACGCTCATCGATTTGGAAATATCAACAATGTTTTCCAACCGCTGACGGGGTAGTTCACTATTATCTTCTGGTGCTAATAAACCTACTTGAGCATTACTTAAAATTGCTGCAACCGGAGCGCGTAATTCATGGGAAGCATCGGCTGTAAACCTCTGTAATTGTTCGTAGGAGCGTTTTGTTGGTTTCATTGCTACTCCACCCAAAAACCACCCAACGATTCCGACTATACCTAAAGTAGCGGGAACTCCTAAAGAGAAATGTAATCGCGTTCGCTTTAAATTGTCCTGAATTGGCTGTAATGATTTCGCAACAACTATATAGCCAATTTGTTTGTTACCGTTTTGAATTGGTGATGTTAATTTACGCAGCGAAAGCTGTTGAGAATTAGCTAGATACTGATTACTTTTAACAGTTTGAAACCCTTGTTTAATATCTTTTTGTGGAAGACAATTATCATCATTTATTAGTAGCGGTCTTTTCAGCCTATCATACCAACAGGCATATTCAAATTGTGCCGGAGGGATTTCTGAAGAAGATGTCAGCTTTCTTTCTCCATATTTAATTGTATATTGTCTATCTTCTGAAGTATATTTAAACTTAAAAACATAGCTTTGAGCTTCATCCTTAAAATTTTGGTCAAAAACGCGCAATCGTTCTCTAACCAACAAAAAATAAATTACAAAAGCAAACGTAACTAAAATTCCACCCATTGTTAGGGTGAATAAATAAGCTAAACGGCGACGACTACGAGTTAACATTTTCAGTGAACAGTGAACAGTAAACAGTGAACAGTAAACAGTTGTTCATCCAGAGGATGTGGATTATCAGTTAACAGTTAACAGTTAGCAGCATTCAGTTACTACTCACCACTCAGCAATTAGAAGTTAAGAATTAAAATTTATTTTCTTGTTCCTTATCCTCTTGTGTCTTTGTATTCTGAATAGCACATTTTAAAACCTTTACACAGTAAGTATTTAGGATTTTGAATAAGAATGTGCCAGTTTAATTTCGCGAAGGAATTTAATACCTTTGACCTTTGACCTTCAATTCGGTGGATTTAAACGATAACCCATACCGTAAATTGTTTCCAAACAATCCTTTGCACCTACTGATTCTAAACGCTGTCTTAGTCTTCGTACCAAAGTTGTGACCGCATTGCTTTCGGGTTGAGTTCCCCACTCCCAAAGTGTATCTTCGATTTGTTCTCGTGATAGAACTTGATTGGGGTGACGCATTAAATATTCCATCAGTTGGAATTCACGAGTTGAGAGTTTAGCCTTTGCTTCTCCCCTCATCAAAGTCAAAGTATTTAAATGTAATTGTAAATCTTCTAGCTTAAGAATATCACCTTGCCAAAGTGGCGATCGCCGACCTAATGCTCTGACTCTAGCTAATAATTCAATTACGTCAACTGGTTTAACCAAGTAATCATCAGCACCAGCATCCAAGCCGGTAACTTTGTCGTCAGTAGTATCTTTAGCAGTAAGCATCAGTACAGGAGCAGTTTTTCCAGCTTGCCGATATTGTCGGCATAAAGCTATACCACTCATATTCGGTAACATCCAGTCCAAAATCAACAAATCATATTCTTTTTGAGTAATCAGCCACTGAGCCGTATCACCATCTTCAACAGCATCAACAATATGTCCCGTCGCTGACAAAGCAGCATGTAATGGTTCCAACTGTCTCGCATCATCTTCTACAAGTAGAATTACCATAATTACAGTGAACAGTGAACAGTTAATAATTAACAGTTAACAGTTAACAGTTAATAGTTAAATGGTGCAACTTGCTGGTTCAATTTCTCCGTTAAAAATAAAAAATACTGTATACACACATCTTGCACCTTGCTCAGAAACCGGGTTTATAAACGAAAAATTAGGGTTGTCACGGTTTACTATTCTCAATAAACCCGGTTTCTCTATACTTGTTGATAATGGTGCAAGATATGAATATATAAACTACTCACTGCTTGCTGCTCACTGCTCACTGTTCACTGCTCACTGCTCACTGATGATCCACACCCTTCGGGTGAACAACTGTTATGAATTCAAGAAACCTGTCTCCAGGATGGCTAAAATTTATTAAATCTCTGGGAGTAGAATTTTGGCTACCATTACCGCTTCTAGGACTAAGTTTTTGGTTTGTTGGGGCATTGTTAACCGAACACACTTTATCACGTCCATCACAAAATCTTTCTCAACTAAAAACAACTCAGCCAGATTATGGAAAAAAAATTGCATTAGTTAAAGTAGAAATTTATCGTCAGCAAGGTATTTCCTTGGTAACAGTAAAGAAAGTAGAAAATAAAGTCAGTACAAGATATACAAAATCTAAAATTATCTTAAACACTACAAATATTCCCTCTGTAGAAGCAGAAATAAGCAAAGAACTGGGAATCAGTCGCGAACGCTTGAGAAACAAATTACGTTATCGATGGGAAAGGTGAGAGTTAGGAGTTAGGAGTTAGGAGTTAGGAGTTAGGAGTTAGGGATTTTAGATTTTAGATTTTAGATTTTAGATTAAAACTCAATCCCCATCTTCCCATCCCCTTATCCCCTTGTCCCCCCATTTCCCCAATCTCCAATTCATTTAAAATCGCGTAGATATAGTTATAAATTTTAGAGTCAAATATTACATTGACTCTAAAATCTATTTATAAGGATTAATCCTTAATGGGAGAACTACGCCCCCTCTATCCCCTTAGCCATAAGCATTAGGGACTACTTTTCGCTTAAACAATGTTGTTCACGAAGTGAGTCGTTAGACTAACCTTTGAGTATTTTTTGATTTGCTCATTAATTTGAGTTTAATTTACGCCCCTGACTATCAGTAAGTCACTGCGTTGGCGAGGTTCCCTCGCTTAAAGCAAGTGACGCACCCGAAGGGTAAGACTGTTTAAGCGGCTGTGCGTCAGGACTCTCACCTGTTCAAAATTAAGTCATAGCATCTTGGTTCTAATTAAAATCTATAGGATTACTATTTGATTTTTGTTAGCGGAGCGTGTCCGAAGGACATAACATACGTAGGGTGTGTTGTCGCGTTAGCGGAGCGTGACGTTAGTCATAGCGCAACGCACCATTATATATAGGTTTCGGTGCGTTAGACTAGCGTCGTAACGCACCCTACAAATACCTAATTTTTCATGTCCTATCGGACACGCTGCGCTAACAATATTCAAATCGGATTCCTATAATTAAAATCTAGAACATACTTAACTACGAATGACTATAATCTTAATTAAATTAAATAATACCCATTTCTTGGTAAGTTATTCATAGCAAAAAAAAGTTGCAGTTAAATAAGATTAAGATAAGGAGATACGTTGAGTAATAATCTCGATGCCATTGCCGCACATGGCGGAACTTTGATAAATCGCATCGCTTCACCACAGCAAAAACAAGAATTTATCTCAAAAGCTGATAGTTTACCCAGAGTCGAACTTGACGAACGGGCTGTTTCTGATTTGGAAATGATTGCTATCGGTGGTTTTAGTCCGCTAACCGGTTTTATGAATCAAGCAGACTATAAGCGGGTAGTCTCGGAAATGCGTTTAGCGAATGGTGTTGCTTGGTCGATTCCAATCACGCTTTCGGTAGATGAAAAAGTTGCAAGTTCTTTTAAAAAAGGTGATTTAATCCGTTTGGATAACCCCAAAGGTGAATTTATTGGGGTATTAGAATTCTCGGAAAAATACGAATACGATAAAAAAGCAGAAGCAATAAATGTTTACCGTACCGATGAAGATAAGCATCCTGGTGTCAAGGTTGTTTATAATCAAGGTTCAGTAAATATAGCAGGTGATGTGTGGCTTTTGGAACGTCAAGAACATCCACAATTTCCTAAATATCAAATTGACCCTGCTGAATCGAGAAAAATGTTTAGGGAAAAAGGTTGGAAAACAGTTGTTGGTTTCCAAACTCGCAATCCCATCCACCGCGCTCATGAATATATTCAGAAATGCGCTTTAGAAACTGTTGATGGTTTGTTTTTGCATCCTTTGGTGGGAGCAACAAAATCAGATGACATCCCTGCTGACGTGCGGATGCGTTGTTACGAAATTTTATTAGAAAACTATTATCCAGATGATAGAGTTATTTTAGCGATAAATCCGGCAGCAATGCGGTACGCTGGTCCTCGGGAGGCAATTTTTCACGCTTTAGTTCGCAAGAACTACGGCTGTACCCACTTTATTGTCGGACGCGACCATGCTGGCGTAGGTGACTACTATGGTACTTACGACGCACAGCATATATTTGATGAGTTTGAACCGGGAGAATTAGGCATTATCCCGATGAAGTTTGAACATGCTTTTTACTGTACTCGTACTAAGCAGATGGCTACTGCAAAAACTAGTCCCAGCAAGAAAGAAGAACGCATTCACCTTTCTGGAACTAAGGTACGGGAAATGTTGCGTCGGGGAGAATCACCCCCAGCAGAATTTTCTCGTCCGGAAGTAGCTGCGGAGTTAGTACGCGCGATGCGAGTCCCAGTAAAGGCTTAATCAGGGCATAAGGCGGGCATATTATATAATTTGCTCCAAAAACCGTATAAGCTATAGCTTTACATAATCGAATTCAGCCCTTTAATCTGATAGCTGAGGAGTTGAGGGTTGAGGGGTTAACTTATGAAGCGGCGAATCTTTTTACAACGAATTGGCTCGATTTTAGCGGTAATGGGAATTACCGAGTCATCATGGTGGACGAAGGCTGATGGTCTGCAACAGGCTTTAGCCGATACTACTCCACGCAAGTTGGCTTTATTGGTAGGTATTAATCAATATCCGCAAATCCCAACACTCAAGGGTTGTCTGACGGATGTGGAATTACAAAGGGAACTTTTGATTCATCGCTTTGGCTTCCAACCGTCAGATATTTTGTCTTTGACAAACAAGCAAGCTACCAGACAAGGTATTGAGAATGCATTTGTCGAACATCTTGTCAAGCAAGCAAAACCCGGCGATGTAGTTATTTTCCATTTCAGCGGTTACGGTAGTCGGGTTAAAACCAAACGTCTGCTTGGTGGAATGGAAAATACTTTGATTCCCATTGATGGAAACGAAGTAATAGAAGATTCAGAGACTATTGGTAATTATTTATTAGAAGATACTTTATTAGTGATGTTGCAATCGTTGGCTACGGAGCGAGCAACGGCAATATTAGACACTAGTTATTATAAGCCCAGCATTTCTCAACCTGCGGGATTAAGATATCGTTGTTGGAAAGCTCCTTTAGAAGGACTATTTTTAGCCGAAGAAATCGAGTTTCAAAAGCAGTTAACAAAAAAAATTGCTCCTGATAAATTGAACGTGTTGCTCGCATCAAGCTCTAGCTCGAAAGATGTAGCAAAAGAAATTGTATTTTCTGATTTTAGTGCTGGGTTATTTACCTATGCTTTAACCCAGTATCTTTGGGAAACTACAGCAGCTAAAAAGATTCAAGTAAGTTTATCTCGTGTTGGCAGTTCTATGCTGTCTTTAGGTAGTAAGCAAGAACCAGTTTTACTGAAAAAGAGCAATCAAACTCCAGCTTTAATTGCTGGTAATACCTTATCAAAGCCAATTGCAGGAGCAGAAGGAAGCGTCACAAATGTAGAAGATGATGGTAGAACCGTTCATCTGTGGTTGGGAGGAATACCACCTCAAGTACTAGAATACTATGGAGTCAATTCTCGATTTACTTTTTATTCAGCAGCATCACCTTCAACTGCACCGTTAGTGTTACGCAGTCGCAATGGTTTGAAAGCAAAAGCGACATTAAAACAAGCAAAGAACCAGCAAATAACCCCCCAAATAGGACAGCTTGTTAGGGAGAGGCTGAGAGTTTTACCCAGAGATATTGACTTAAAAGTTGCTCTTGATGACGTTAGTCTAGAAAGAATAGAGCGAGTTGATGCTACAAGTGCTTTTGCTTCTATTAAGCACGTAGGTAGTGTAATCGCAGGAGAACAACCAGCAGATTATTTATTTGGGAAGCTACCAGAGACGGAAGTTCCAGACACAGAAGTAAACAATGCAATGGCTATATCGTCTTCGAGTCGCTATGGTTTATTTACCTTGGGAGGTGATTTAATTCCCGACACCCTTGGAGAAGAAGGAGAAGCATTAAAAGTTGCAGTTTACAGGTTAGCTCCTAAACTCAAAACTCTTTTAGCAGCTAAATTATGGAAACTGACTCAAAACGAAGATTCTTCAGCTTTGAGCGTTAAAGTCAGTTTAGAAGTAATCAACAAGAAATTACCCCGTACCTTAATACAGCGTCAAACAAAACGTACATTGGGTATGGAAACATCCAGCAAGAAAGCAGATAGTGTTTCTTCTCCAGAAATTCCTACAGTATCTACAGGTAGCAAAATGCGTTACCGGGTAGAAAACACTGGAGATAGACCGCTGTATATTATGTTATTGGGATTAAATAACAGCAATAATCCAATTGCTCTTTACCCCTGGTATAAAGATGAATCAGCAGAAGAAAATTCCAGCACACCCGAACTTCAGCAAGTAATCGTTTCCCCAGGAAAAACGGTAACAATACCGAAAACAACTGCTGGTTTTGAATGGGTAATGTCGGGACCAGACTTTTGGTGTGAAACCCAGATGATTCTTAGTACCTCACCTTTTACTAAAACCCTAGCAGCATTAGAAGAAGGAAAACATTCCTCAAGAGAAACTCACCGCATCTCACCTCTATTAAATCCTTTGGAAGTAGCTTCTTCACTTTTAGAAGATTTGAATCAAGCTAGCGTCACCAAAGATGAAACACAAAATTTATCTGCTGATTCTTGGGTGTGGAATGTGAATCATTGGGCGAGTTTTAACTTTCTATTTCAAGTAGTTTAATTGGGTAATATTTTTAATTAGAGGTATTCAATAAAACTCAGAAAAACAATCAATATAGATATACTACACATGTAGCGACTGTTGCAACGGTCGCTATTATTTTGTTTGTATTTACTTATTTGTATTACCTGGTTATATCTAGTTATTTGAAATATGATGAAAATAAAAAATCAGGTTATCTTACCTCTATCTATTATTCTCATATCTATTAACACTGTTAGTGATGTTAATGCTCAAAATCGGACAGAAGCTGAAACAGTTAATCAGCGAGTAGAGAAGTTAGAAACACTTCAGGAAGAGGAAGATACAAGAGATATCGTTCAAGAAGAAGTTGACCGTATTATAGGGATAACTTTTGAAAATACGATTAACTTGATTAATTTAAATATAGCAATTTTGAGTGGTTTAGCTGCTTTAGTTGCTTTATTTTTCGTTTTGATGCCAATAGTAGCATTATTGATTCGCACAAGCTTAAAAACTTATCTTGAAAAAGAATTACAGGAATCATTGCAGGAAGAAATTAAAGAATATAAAACCACAATTTCTGAAAATAAAAATGAAATAGATAGATTAACAGTAGAAAACAAAGAAAGAATATCAAACGCAGAAAATATGGTTAATAACTTTGAAAATAAAATAAGTGAATCTGAATCACAATTAGCTAAGGTTGACATCAAAGTTAATGAAATAAAGCAAGAAACAGAACAAATAAAGAATTTAGGAGAGCAGCTTAAACAAAGCGTTAAACAAAGTGTTGAACAAAGTGTTGAAGATGTTCTTGAAGAATTTGAATCAAAAATGGAAGCATTTCAACAAAAATTAAACGATTTATCATCGGAGATTGAAAGTCAATTTTCAACTGTTGAAAGTAAAAAAGATGAACTTGTTCAGGAAATATCTGAAATTATTCCTAATTTAGAAGATATTCCGGATAATAATCAACCAGATATTCAGTTAAAAATACAACAACTTACAACACAATTAGAAGAGTTAAAAAACAAAAATCCCCAACTATTTTTTACTATTGATGATTATTTAAAGCAAGGGGATGCTTTCTTTTATGAAGAACGCTATCAAGATGCAATAGAAGCTTACGATGAAGTAATTAAAAGAAAACGACATTCCTACAAAGCATGGGTAAATCGTGGTTGGGCTTTAAGAAGATTAAAGCATTACGAAGAAGCACTTTCATCCTATGATGAAGCTATCAGAATCAAACCCGATGAATATATAGGTTGGTACGGAAAAGCCAATGTATTAAGAGAATTAGAGAAATATGAAGAAGCTATTATTGCTTACGATAAATCACTACAGTTAAATTCTAAATTTGAATGGTCTTGGTATCGTAAAGCTATTTGTTATTTACTCAAGCATGATATTGATAAAGCATTAGAAAGTTTAAATAAAGCAATTGAATTAGACTACGACAAGATGCGCCAAAATGCAATCAATGATGAAGAATGGGCTGAAATTAGGCATTCAGAAAGGTTTAAAAGATTGATTGAAGAATAGATTTAATAAAGGTCAAAGGTTAAAGCTTGAAGGTAATAGGTTGAGTAATAAATTTTATTTACCAATTACCCATTACCAATTACCCATTACCTATTTCAAATACTTCTGTAATATTACTTTTAATTTTTCCTTTGTCTTAATTGGTGCTTTATCCAAAGGTGTGAAAAGCGCATTTTTTAAAGCTGAATGTGCTTCGCTTTCCGGTGGATTTTGACTTACCCTTTTTACCGTTTCTTGAATTACCTTTTGAGCATTAACAGCATTTTTTTGCAGATTACCAACTACCATTTCAACAGTTACACTATCATGCTCCGGATGCCAACAATCGTAATCCGTAACCAAAGCCAAAGTTGTATAAGCAATCTCCGCTTCTCTAGCTAACTTTGCTTCGGTTAAATTAGTCATTCCGATAACCGTAGCACCCCAACTCCGATAAAGGTTAGATTCAGCTTTGGTTGAAAAAGCAGGTCCTTCCATACAGACATAAGTTCCACCACGATGGAGAGTAACATCCGGGAGATTAAGCGAATCAATAGCATCTGCCAAAATCTGAGCTAAATTATTACAAATCGGGTCTCCAAAAGCAATATGAGCAATGATTCCTTCACCGAAAAACGTAGAAGCTCGGTTTTTGGTTCTATCAATAAACTGGTCTGGTACCACCATATCCACGGGTTTAACTTCTTCCTTAAGAGAACCCACCGCAGAAGCTGAGATAATATATTCCACACCCAGCTTTTTCATAGCGTAGATATTAGCCTGAAATGGTAACTCGGAGGGTAGTAAAGTATGATTGCGGTTATGTCTGGGTAAAAAAGCGACTTGAGTATCTTCTAATTTACCTACAATCAAAGCGTCCGAAGGTTTACCAAAAGGAGTTTCTAATTCAATTTCTTCAATATCCTTAAGCGCATCCATTTTGTATAAACCGCTGCCACCGATAACTCCGATTTTAGCCTCAGTCATTATAATTTCTCTGTAGATTTAAGTTATATCGAGGCTATTGTAATAGGAATGGGGCATTGGGGATAGGGCATTGGGTGTGGGAATTGGTAAATTGATAACGAGGAGTTAGGAATTATTAATAAACTTTTGACCTTTCAAATTTATTCTTCTGAATTTTCAAATACAACATCTTCATAAAGTAAATCAATGGGAAATTTAAAATCAACGCTAGTTAAATCAATTTCATCACCTTGATTATAAGTTTGGAGTTCCCACAGACCTTTATCATTAAGTCGAAAACATTCGACCATTATTTGTTCGGCACTGATTAAAATGTATTCTTTTAAAGCTGATATTTGTCGATAGTTTTGAAATTTTTTACCTCTATCTATTCCTTCGGTACTAGGAGAAAGAACTTCTACAATTAAACAGGGATGATAAATAACTTTTGTAGCGCGTTTATCTCTTTCGTCACAACTTACCATTACATCGGGATAGTGAAAAGGTCCATTTTCCGATACACCTAGTTTTGCATCAGCCATCTGTACTTTACAACCTTTCCCTCGAACATGATTTTTGAGAGCAGAAGCTAAATTTAAAGCAACATCATTGTGGGGAAGAGTTCCCCCGGTCATCGCAATAACTTCACCGTAAATGTATTCGTATTTGAGCGGTTGTTGTTCTTCCCAGTCAAGATATTCCTGGGGTGACATGTACTGATGGTTTGGAATTGCGACCATGATTATTTTAGTAATTTGATTATATTTTGATGTTAACAACTTGTATTTTAAACATAATAAAATTGCACAGCAAAAAACACCTCCCGATTTATCGGAAGGTGTCTCTATGACGTAGAGACGTAAATAAAGCTTTACGTCTCCAGATTATTAAATTATTAACCGTTGATTGCAGGAGCGCTGATTGCTACAGGAGCAGTTTCACCAGCAGCCAAGTCTAAGGGGAAGTTGTGAGCGTTACGCTCGTGCATTACTT
>JBCBHT010000024.1:0-45240 GCA_038525335.1 Cyanobacteria bacterium J06621_15
CGGTAAAATCGACTTTACCCTAGCGCTATAGTTTTTCCCTCCAATCCCTATATCCTTACTGGTTCCAATTACTAACTCTCTCGCTACATTAATCGGAACCCCAATTTTTACTTCTGAATTACTATCTTCAACTAAACGTACTATCGATTTACCCGTTTCAACTACCGTCCCTTCATCAACCGAACGAACTCCAACTGTCCCGGGAAAAGGAGCTTTCAAAACACTTTTACCGATAGTAATATCTAAATTGGTAATTTCTGCCGATAATTGGTCAACTGCTGCTTTTTGCGCTGCTTTTTGTTCGTAACGAGTCCCGTTGAGCAATTCTTCCAAACCGCTTCGAGCATTATTCAAACGCTCTGACAAAGCTTGAGAATTAAAAGCAACTTCATCGAATTGTTCCCTCGAAATCGCTCCTTGTTCGTAAAGATATTTTCTTCGATTACTTTTAATTTGTTCTAACTTCAGTTGCTTTTCTAAATCTCTAACTCTAGCTCTCGCTGCTGTTATCTGTTCCGTTCTCGCACCGTTTTCCAGTTCCACCAGTCTCGCTTCTGCTTGCGCTTTTTGAGCAACCAAAGACCGACGCTGTGCTTCTAAATTTGCTGTATCTAATTTCGCTAATACCGCTCCTTTGTTAACCCTGTCTCCTTCATCCACTAAAATTTCAATTAACTTACCACCACGTTCAAAACCAACTTCGCTAGTACGGTTCGCAACTACTTCCCCCGTATAGCTCTGAGTTGTCTGATAATCCCGAGCTAATTCAACTTCAATCGTCTTCACTGGAAGTGGTCTAGCTTGAGTCGTAGCTCGAACCGGAGAATTATTCTCAATTCCTCCAAATTTACCAATTCCCACACCCGCAACTAAGATAAGTAAACTAGCCGAAATTAACTGTAATCTTGTCAATCGAAATGATTTTACCCGCTCCGATACTTCTGGGATAGACTGCTGATTCATGATTTCATTGCAGAGAAAGATAATTAGTTAAATCCAAACCTTGCATATACAACAAGTTGTGTATATGATTTCAGTATATACAACAAATTGAGTATGTCAAGGTGAAATAATTTAGAGAAAACTATGATTTGTATTTGTGGATACTAAAAATGACCGTCTGCATCGAATTCAAGTCATCAAAACCATTAGCGTAAATTCTATTGATAATTGATAACTGTTCACTGAAAATGTCGCTATCACACACAATTTTGGCAACCCTGGGTTCCGAATCCTATAGTGGTTATGATTTATGGAAGAAATTTTCTCAAACCAGTAAATATTATTGGCAAGCTACTCAACAACAGATATATAGAGAGTTAGGAAAATTAGAAAAAGAAGGTGCAATTTCCTCAGAATTAATACCTCAAGAAGGTCGTCCCAACAAAAAGCTTTATCAAGTCACAGAAGCAGGGATAGAAAAGTTGAAAAGTTGGTTATTAGAACCAGCCGAACCAATGACAATTCGTGAAGAGTTGCTGGTTAAAGTAATAGCAGCGAAATTAATTCCGAAACCGGTTATTTTGCACGAAATTGTCCGACATCATCAAATTCATCAGCAAAAACTAGCGGAATATAGAGAAATTGAAAAAAGAGAGTTCTGTGACGTTTCTCAACTATCTTACGAAAGAAAATGTCTTTATTTAACTCTACGCTGTGGAATTCGTTATGAAACCTATCGGATTGAATGGTGTGAAGAAGCGATTGCTTTATTAACTGGGGAGTGAAATCTTATATTGAAATTTATTAAACTTGTAGGGTGAGTGACGGTTAAAGTAACTTATCAAATATAATGATGTAATTTTGAATCTACCGTCACGCACCAATTTATTGCGAAAATAATATCTTTGATTAAAATTCAATCTTCTATTAAACAAGTAATTATTGATTTGTAGGGTGTGTGACGGTTAGAGTAACTTATCAAATATAACCATGTAATTTTAAAATTACCGTCACGCACCAATTTATTGCGACGAGAATATATTTGCTCAAGCAAAAAATTTCTTATTTATTGTTAGAATTTAAAGCTTTCCAAAATATTATCAAAGATATCCTCAATCAAAATTTTTTATAGAGAAAAACATTCAATTTTAATACAAAAATATCCTTTAATATTAAATTGTATCAAAAACCAACTTATAGTTAAACATTAACTTAATCCTTGAATCTGTCAGATTCGATTTACATAACCTTTCAAATATCCTTTTATTAATTGCTAGAGGCACTTTTGAACTTTCGATAACAGCTTTCGCATTATTCAAAAAATCCTCATCAGTAACCGTATCCTGAAATCTTTCAAAATCTTGCTGATGGTCTTTTACAACTTTATCCCAATGACTAACCGCTTGACCCGAATAATGAATTAACTGTGTTACATCCCAAGGAAATTGTTGTTTTTGAAGAAAATTTATAACGTGATTTCCTATAGCAAAAACCTTAGCGTTAGTAGAAGCAACTAAATTCATCTCGTGTAACAATAAAGGATACCAATTCTCATATCTTTGTATCCTATTATTATCTGCTTCTTTAACCAGCATCGCTCCTTTTGAGAGGTCGGTAATATGGTATGTTTGATTGTCTTTACAAAGATAATTTTGTATAGCGTAGTGTAATATCATCGTATTAAAACCATCAAGAAAATTTCTAAATCCTTCTCTCAATTTGCTTTCTGCATCATCGTGATTTTTTGCCCATTCACCTAATGAAGGCTCCATACAGATAAATATATAATCTGCTGGACTATCTGGAACTATATTAGGAACATATATTTCATGATTTTCCTTAGCAAAATTTCTCATACAAGCTTCTAGCTGATTGTATGCTCTTTTAAAATTCCGAGTACTCATAATTAGTTCACTGTGGTATTAGGTAAACTCCTAATTTTTAACCTCTTTCTAAATATTCAGCAAACATTTGCTTAAGGTGCTGGTTCTCCAGAACATAATTAATTTATTTGTACTTAATCCGAAATTCTCAGTAATTTCCACAACCACATCAGCTAAAAGCAACTGAACAATAATCAATTACTACACAGAAGTTTGTTTGTATTAAATTCTATTATTTTACGAATAAATACAGCTACTCTTAAAAAAACCGCAATAAATAGAGTTGATTCCAACGGAGCGTAGTTAATTAAATAGTTTTGATTAAGCGACGGATTATCCGATATTCCAGGATAAAAATACACATTTCTAGTTCAGAAAGAGTGAGAAATGGTTGTCTTTCTGCTAAATAATAATGAGTAATAAAATTTGGAATTTTCATAATTAACTTTTACATTGATAAAAATATAAGCATTTACCATCCACCCCAAACATCTCTACTGTCAGAATTATATTTCTTACGTATAGATTCTTGTTTTGAATAACTACCCGTTAAATATCCCTCGTCGTCAAAATAAAAAGCATCAGTTTCATAACATTCTGCTGTCGTCAACATCATATTTATAAGACTTGAAAACAACAATTCTTCATCTTCTCCCCCACCAAGATAAATTCTCAAAATTGGTGCTATATTTTCAGATTGACACGAAACAATAAGATAATCTCGTGAATCTAAATAAAAAATCGGCAACCAATGTAATTTCCAATTTAATTCTTCGTACTCTTCAATTGCTGATTCCAAAGATAAAAAAGCATAACCGTTAAAAAATCTTGAAAAATCTTCCTCACCTTCATAAGTCCCATTTCTCCACTGATAAAGCTGATAAACTTCCTCTGGTAGCTTAAAAGGTAAATCAGCAACTCTCCTGTCAATCTCCTCATAACTCAATCCCGGTTGTAAAACATCCACCGAAGCGTATTTTTCAGAAGGATGTTTCTCCAACCAATTAAAAATTCGATTCAAAGCATTTGTTAAATCTGACATCGCGAAAAATTATTTTTTACATCAAAAGCATCCCTAAAATCAGCTTAGCTCAATAAATAGTACAAAAGTTCTGAAAATCAAAAAAGTAAACAAAGCCCATTTACCAGCGTTACTTTTCGTACTCTGCTATCAGAATCTATATATTTTTCTTTCATGGTTGCAAAAATAGAAACCATGATTTAATTCAGCTATAAATATGTATGTAAATCAAATCCCCATCTTCACAAAACAACAAATTATTTAAATAAAATTACCAACTATTCACCCTTCACTATTAACTGCTGGTTTTTCACTATTGATGTACTTTCTCTAAAACATTAGCTATGTACAATACACCCCTCTCATTCACAAGGAGAGGGGCTGGGGTGAGGTTATAGCAGTTTTCATTTGAACAGGATACATTCTTGTGGGGTGGACATCCCTGTCCGCCAAGTTTCTACCAATTTCCTTTATATTCCACCCAAATGAAAACCGCTATAAGTAGTTAAACAAAATTAATTACACATTGTCATTGCGAGTGGAACGGAGTGAAACGTTAGCGAAGCGTGTCCGATAGGACATAGCAATCGCAAGGGCTGCGATTACTATCTCTCTTCGAGAGACGCTACGCTAACGCTTCGCTCGTAATGACGGTAAATATTTTTGTTGACTTACTTATTCACCGCTAACCGAAAAAAATCAGCCATCTCCCAGAGACGACTGTTTCAAAAATAGGGGTTTTATTCAATTAACGTAAATTAACGTTTCAGTAAGCTTTCTTCGACTTAGTAATCGAAATCGCCACCACCCATACCAGCAGCAGCACCAGCACCTTCTTTAGGCTCTGGCTTGTCAACAACGATACATTCGGTTGTCAACACCATTGCTGCGATGGAAGCTGCATTTTGTAGGGCTGAGCGGGTTACTTTTGCAGGGTCAACGATTCCAGCACTAAACATATCGCCGAATTCGTTAGTTGCTGCGTTATAACCGGTGTTAAATTCTTTCTCTTTAACCCGCTCGGAGATTACCGCACCGTTTTGTCCTGCGTTTTCAGCAATTCTCATCAAAGGAGCGGGTAAAGCACGAGCTACAATCATCGCACCAATTAATTCTTCACCGTTGAGGTTGCTGCTAGCCCACTCTTCCAATTGAGGAGCAAGATGAGCCAATGTTGTACCACCACCAGGAACGATACCTTCTTCTACAGCAGCTTTGGTAGCGTTGATAGCGTCTTCTAAACGCAATTTCTTGTCTTTCATCTCGGTTTCGGTTGCAGCACCAACTTTAACAACTGCTACACCACCGGATAATTTAGCCAAACGCTCCTGTAACTTCTCTTTGTCGTAGGAAGATTCGGTTTCGTCCATTTGACGACGAATTTGGTCGCAGCGAGACTTAACTGCTTCTTCGTTACCTTCAGCTACGATGGTAGTGCTGTCTTTGGTGATGCTGATGCGACGAGCTTTACCAAGCATGTCTATCTTGGTCGCATCCAACTTCAAACCAGCATCTTCTGTAACTAGCTGTCCACCGGTTAATACAGCGATATCTTCCAACATCGCTTTACGGCGATCGCCAAATCCAGGTGCTTTAACAGCAGCTACGTTGAGTACTCCGCGCAAACGGTTAACAACCAAGGTAGCCAAAGCTTCTTTCTCAATATCTTCAGCAATGATTATTAACGGCTTACCAGAACGAGCTACCTGTTCCAAAACGGGAACTAAATCCTGTACCAAAGCAATTTTCTTGTCGGTGAGTAAAATGAAAGGCTCATCAAAGTTCGCTTCCATGCGCTCTGGATCTGTTGCAAAATAAGGAGAGATATAGCCCTTATCAAAGCGCATCCCTTCTGTAATTTCCAACTCGGTGAACATAGACTTTCCTTCTTCCAAGGAAATCACACCTTCTTTACCCACCTTATCCATTGCTTGAGCAATCATCTGACCGACTTCTTCGTCGTTACCAGCCGAGATTGAACCAACTTGAGCAATAGCTTTGGAATCTTCTACACTACGCGCTTGCTCGGCAATCTTACCAACCAAGAAAGTCGCCGCTTTATCAATACCGCGCTTCAAGGAAATAGCGTTAGCCCCTGCTGCTACGTTCCGCAAACCTTCTTTAACCATTGCGTGAGCCAAAACAGTCGCGGTGGTGGTTCCATCACCAGCAGCATCGTTAGTCTTGGAAGCAGCTTGACGAATCAAAGATACGCCAGTGTTTTCAACGTGGTCTTCTAACTCAATTTCTTTAGCAATGGTCACACCATCGTTAATAATCTGAGGTGAGCCAAATTTCTTCTCTAATACTACGTTACGACCTTTGGGACCGAGGGTAACACCAACAGCCTCAGCCAAAGTATCCATGCCTTTTTCTAAAGCACGACGAGCGTTTTCGTTGTAAATAATCCGCTTAGCCATAATTCTCTACTTGTACCTTCGCTTATTCTTTCTGTAAAAAATGTTGTTATTTATCGCTTAATAGCTCTTGATTACCAGTTGTTTTCAAAGAGTAAAGGCAAGGGGAAACAGCTAAAAACCTTTGACCTTTAACCTTTAACCTTTGACCTTGTTAACTAACAACTAGCTAACAATCGCTAAAATATCTTTCTCAGAAAGCAGTACATACTCGTCAGTACCCAACTTGATATCGGTACCAGCGTACTTGGAGTAAAGAACTTTATCGCCAACCTTTACATCCACTGTCTGACGATTGCCATCGTCCTTCATCTTACCGTCGCCTACTGCTACTACTTCGCCTACTTGGGGCTTTTCCTTAGCAGTATCAGGTAGATATAAACCACCAGCAGTCTTTTCTTCCGATGGGTTAACCTTTACAAAAACGCGGTCACCTAAAGGTTTTACTGTTGAAACGCTTAAAGATACAGCTGCCATAACTTATTTGCCTTCTTAGCACTCTCGACTCCTGAGTGCTAATTTAGCGAAGCTACACCTATGATGGCAATATTTTCTAAAGTACGGGTTCCCGAACTAAGACGAAAGCAGGTTAACCTAAGTATAAATGCTCAATTTTCAATGGTGTTTCGGGTTTTATGCAACTTCGGAAGAAGAGCTTGATATGGTTAGCTATTATTTGCAAAGCCAAGAAATTGTAATAGAACTGTAAAATGTAGCCTTTTTATGCGTGATGATGCAGTGTTTCATTCGAGCGTTCAAGTACAAAAAACAACTAGCCTTCTACCCTATAAAATCCTTAATAAATTATATAGAAACTTTAGGGTTGTCAAAAAATCGACAACGTGTATTTCTATGGAATTTAGGTTTAATTTCTATTCGATTAGACCATAGAAGCTAGTTTTAGTTTTTGAAATACTTGAAAAAGTGACTATTTAAGCTCAAAATGGACTCTGTACAACTGGAAAAACCGGCAACGGTATCCGAGCAAAAAACCAACTACTTGCGGGAGCGGTTGTTCTAGAACAATAATAGTAGCTTACCCCGTGTTTATTTGTGGTAGCTACTCCTTTATCTCCCGAGTTATTTATCGCGTTTTAACCGAACGCATAAAAAGCTTATTTTGAGGCTAGCTATTCAATACGAAAACAAGTTTGTTCCCTACTTCCTTAGACTTCCTTAAATAAGAAATAAAATCTTAGAGTTAAAGGAAAGCATTGAGTTAGATACGTAAAAGCAATTTAAAGATGAAAGCGCGGGTAACTTTTACAAGAAGTATGTTCGCCCAATACTTCTCTTGTGAACCCTGGCATATTATTATCTGATGGAATGTTTTTAGCCCGCACTTTTCAAAGCGATGTATAATAGCGCATTATAATACTATTGCTCTACGTATCCTTACTGTAGCTCTTAGAGTTGATGGTGAAATTTCAATGGAGGCGGTAATCTCCTTTGAGACTTCCTCGAATAGAAGAGCAAGGTAAGCGGGAAAAAGGGACAACATCTCAATCATCCACCAATTAGGATAACTATTCAAGACCTTGATGGATCTAAGCGCGACAAGTGCCACTGCTATGAAAGAACCCAGCATGAAAGATCACAAACGATTACTGCTTATAGATGATGACCCTAATCTCATCTTGCTGGTAAAAGACTACCTCGAATTCCGAGGATATGAAGTCGTCACAGCCGAAAATGGTCGAGAAGCTCTGGAAATACTGGAGCTAGACATCCCAGACATGATTATTTGCGACGTAATGATGCCGGAAATGGACGGTTACACCTTTGTAGAACAAGTCCGACAAACAGAACGTACTAGTTGGATACCTGTTCTCTTCCTTTCTGCAAAGGGACAAAGCGCAGACAGAGTGAAAGGTTTGAATAAAGGGGCTGATGTGTATATGGTCAAGCCCTTTGAACCAGAAGAACTCGTAGCCCAAGTTGAATCCTCGCTCAAACAAACAATTCGTTGGAAAGAACATCAAGCTAAAGGAGGCGAAAACGGCTCCCGTATCCAAGTACCTTTTGATGTCCAACTAACCCCAACAGAACTCAAAGTAGTGCAATTTGTTGCTAGAGGTATGGCTAACAGAGAAATCGCTGAAGAACTCAACGTTTCTCAGCGTACTGTTGAAAGCCACGTCTCCAATATGTTGGGTAAAACCAACCTCCACAATCGCACCGAACTAGCACGTTGGGCTATTGAAAATCAAATGGCATAAATTAGATTTTGGATTTTGCGGAAAGTTAAGCCATTGCGGTCTTGGGGGTTTCCCCCATGAGCAAATGGCGTTGGGGTGTAGATTCTCTTCCCCAAAACTTTCCAAGACGGATTTTACATTTAAATTACTAATCTAAAATCCGAAATTGCTTAATTAAACTAACTGATTACTCCTTGCACAATCTATCAGTTAGTAGCTATTAGTTATTAGATATAATCTTTTACTGCTCACTGTTCACTGCTCACTGATTACTGCTCACTGTTCACGGTCGTCTTCCGTTCCAAAATTTCTTTTAAAACCAGGGTGACAAACCCCAAACAAGCAAGTAACACCGCAGCAGCAAAAGCAGTTTCCGTTTCATATTGCTTATAAGCTTGCTCTACAAACAGCGGCAAAGTTTGAGTTTTACGGATAATATTGCCAGATACAACAGATATCGCTCCGAATTCGCCCATTGCTCTGGCATTAGTCAAAATTAAACCATAAAGCAAACCCCAGCGAATATTTGGTAGAGTTACTCGCCAAAAAGTTTGCCATTGACTCGCACCCAGAGTATTAGCAGCTTCCTCCTGAGAAGAACCGATTTCCTCCAAAACCGGAATCACTTCCCGAGCCACAAAAGGCATAGTAACGAAAGCGGTTGCCAAAACCATTCCTGGAAAAGCGAAAATTACCTTAAAATTAATCGCTTCTAAAATTCCTCCAAACCAGCCATTCTGACCGTAAAGCAAAATCATCATCAAACCAGCAACCACCGGAGAAACCGAGAAAGGAACATCCAAAATACTCATCACAAAAGCCCTTCCGGGGAAACGATTGCGAGCCAGAACCCAAGCAGCACAAAGTCCAAAAACCGCATTTATCGGCACCACAATCAAAGCAATAAGCAAAGTAAGCCCCACAGCGCTCAGAAAATCATCAGTCGTCAGATAGCCAAAAAACTCCCCAATCCCTCCCTGAAAAGCTTGATAAAAAACATTGATAGCCGGAATAAATAATACTAAACACAAGTAAGTGATAGCACTGAGAATTAAAAGCTTCTTGCCCATAATTAAATAGTAGTTAGGAGTTAATAGTTAGGAGTTAATAGTTAGTTGATAGTTGTTAGTTGTTAGTTGATAGTTATCAAATATAACTTTTTCCTATTTACTGATAACTGTATGTCCCTCCGGTACACGCTACGCTAACACTGATAACTGTTAACTGTTAACTGATTACTGATACCTTTTTCCCCAAGCTTGTAATAAATTAATTATTAATAAAATTAACAGCGAAATTCCTAAAAGAACCGTTCCAATTACCGTCGCACCAGGGTAATCATATTGTTCCAAACGTTGAAAAATTAACACTGATGCAATTAAATCTTTGAAAGCAATATTTGAAGAGACAATTACAATCGAACCGTACTCTCCCACAGCACGAGAAAAACCTAAAGCAATACCCGTTAATAAAGCTGGAAATAAAGGTGGAAAAATTACTTGCCAAAAAGTTTGAAACTTCGATGCTCCCAAACTCCAAGCAGCTTCTTCTATCTCATGTTCCATTTCTTGCAACACCGGTTGCAATGCTCTGACAATAAACGGTAGTGAAATAAATAACATTGCCACAAAAACACCAGCCCGCGAAAAAGCTATTTTAATTCCCAAGGGTGCGAGCAATGAACCAAGCCAGCCATTTTCCGAATACACATTAGCTAAAGTCAAACCCGCTACCGCTGTGGGCAATGCAAAAGGTAAATCAATTGCCGCATCAACTAATCGCTTCAGCGGAAAGTTATATCTAACAAGCACCCAAGCAATTAATAAACCGAATCCACCATTGAATAGAGTCGCTACCAAAGCAGTCACAAAAGTCACATTATAGGCAGATAAAGCCATCGGACTTGTAGCAATCCGCCAAAATTCGCTTAATCCAACCTGAGAAGCTTCCAACAGCAAAGCCGTCACTGGAAGCAACAGCATAATAGTCAAATAACCAATCGTAACTCCCCAAGGTAAAGAGAATTTTAGATTTGGGATTTTAGATTTTGGATTGTGAATTTGAGATTGTGCAACAGTCATTTCAGTTAACAGTGAACAGTGTTAGCGTAGCGTGTCCCGGAGGGACATACAGTTATCAATGAATAGTTAGGAGTTAGGAGTTATGAGTTAGGAATTAATGATTATTTCTTACCTTTAACCTTTGACCTATGACCTTTGACCTATCCTCTCCTGAATCTCATCAAAAGCAGCACCATCAGCAAAAAATCTATTTTGAACCTTATCCCAACCACCTAATTCTTCGACGGTAAACAAAGTTTTGACAGGCGGATATTGATTAGCAAATTCTTGTTTTATAACTTCATTTACCGGACGAAATCCTATTTTTGCAAACTCTCTTTGTGCTGCGGGAGTAAATAGATATTCAACAAAAGCTTCTGCTACTTCTCTATTACCATGTTTATCTACGTTCCTATCAATAACCGCAACAGGATTTTCAATTAAAATATTAGTTTCTGGAACAATATAATTACTCGGTTTACCTTTTAAACCAGCTAAAATTAACTCGTTTTCATAATTAATTAAAACGTCTCCCTGTCCCTGATTAAAAAATGCATCGCTCGCTTCTCTTGCATCTCTAGGTAAAATGGGAACGTTTTGATAAACTTTGCTGGTAAAATCCAATGCTTCATTTTCTGCACCAGTTTTCGATTGGGAACCATATAAAGCCAGAAAATTCCACCGTGCAACCCCAGAAGTTTTTGGGTTTGCGGTAATAATACTAACGTCTTCTTTTGCTAAATCTTCCCAACTATTAATTTGTTTGGGATTACCTTCACGAGTAACTAAAGCAGCAACAGATTGAGTCACCATGCTGTTATTTGCTGCTTCTTTTTCCCATCCTGGCTGAATCAACCCAGCTTTTTCAATTCTCTGCATATCTAGCGCTAGAGCCAATTCCACCACATCAGCATCCAAACCATCAACAACAGCACGGGTTTGCGCTCCCGAAGCTCCATAACTTTCGTAAAAACGCACGGTTTGATTGTGTTTTTGCTTCCACTCCTGCACGAATTGCGGAATAATTTCTCTATAGGCTGGTTTTGTAACTGCATAGGAAACCAGCGTTAAATCCACACGTTTAGAAGTTTGAGCATTCGATGCAGAACAAGATACCAGCGAAACGCTCAAACCCCAACCCAATAAAAATAGTAGAGCAAAACTTTTTAATCCACCCCTTCTAGTCAAGCGAGCAACGAAGCGTAACAGCCCCATTTCAAAATTCCCTCGTTAATCTACGGTAACTCGGTCAAGATACCGGGTTTTATATTTTTAATCGTACAGCAAAAGGGGAATATGTAGAGATATTGCACTGCAACGTCTCACTATATTTAAATTCACACTGTTAATTTAGTGAAATAAATATTTAAAGTATTGAATTGGCATCAGAGATAATACTTAATTAAATCGAATCTATTACGGAATTTATATAGTCATCTATGTATCATGTAGTGAAATGAAATTTTAAAACTACTTATGGAACCTTTAACAGCTGGTGCGATCGCCACTCTTGCTTTTACCAAAGCTTTTGAAAAGACGATTGAAAAATTTACTGAAACAACCTGGAATAAAATTGACGCGCTACGCAAGAAGATTTGGCATAAATTAGCTGGAAATGAAGAAGCGGAAAAAGCCTTAGTTGCTATTGATTCAGGTTCTAAGCAAGATTTTGAATTAATTGCTCGATACTTAGAGCAAGAGATGGAATGGGATAAAAATTTTGCTCAAGAAGTGCAAACTTTAGCGCGTGAAATTGAGCAAGAAATTAATATCGGCAAAATACAAGGAAAGAATGTGCAAAATGTTTATGGTGGAGAAGCGCAGCAAAATAATGCAAATAACACTAATGCACCAGTAATCCAAGGTGGTAGCGGACACAATATTACATTTAATTGACTACAGTCGTCGGGAAGGGAACCGACAAAGTATCGTCCCATCAAATATATACCTAACCGTGGTGCAACTAACTTTGTAGGAAGACGAGATGAACTTATCATAATTCATCGAAAGTTGCATAAAACCAATGCTCTAGCAATTTTAGCTGTTGCCGGAATGGGTGGTGTGGGTAAAACCGAATTAGCGACACAGTACGCACGAAGACACGAAAATGATTATCCAGGTGGTATTTACTGGATAAATGCCAGAAGTGGGAATATTACAGCACAGATAATTGGATTTGCTTTAAATTTAGGTTTGCAAGTTCCTCAAAAAGACTTTCAAGATAAAGCTTTGGGTATTGTTAAGCAGGTACAGTGGTGCTGGCAAAATTGGCAGCCACCCAAAGGATTAGTATTATTTGTTTTAGATGATGTCACTGATTTAGAAGGTTTTTCTGAACTCTTACCCACAGATAGCCGCTTTCGGGTTTTAATAACAGCTAGATTGCGAAATCTCGACACCAACATTGAGGAAATATCTCTCGATGTATTGTCAGCAGAAGAAGCTTTAGAATTATTAAAAAAAATAGCTGGTGAAAAGAAAGTAAATAAAGAATTAGTAATAGCAAAAAAACTATGTACATGGTTGGGATATTTGCCTTTAGGAATAGAATTAATCGGAAGGTATATAAAGAGAAAACCTCCTCATTTTACTTTAAAGAAGATGTTAGAACTGTTGAAACAGCAACGACTGCATCAAGAAGCCATAATAAATACCCAACAAAAAACCTTGAGTACCTCACAACTGGGAGTTTTAGCAGCATTTGAATTAAGTTGGGTGGAATTGAGTGAATCAACACAGCAACTTGCGACGTTGTTAAGTTTATTTGCAGCAGATATTTTTGTTTGGGAATGGGTAGAATCTATGGCTCAATCCCTCAATTGGAATGATTCTGATGTTGAGATAGCAATTGAGCAACTTTATCAACGTCATTTGGTACAGTCTTTGGAAGAGGGAGAAGAATATTACTATAAAATTCATCCTTTAATTCGAGAGTTTTTGCAAATTAAATTACAAGCATCTGCACAAATCAACGAATTAAAACGAGTGTTTACCAGTACTTTTATTGAAATTGCTCAAACAATTCCTCAATTAGCAACCTTAGAATTTATCAATTCAGTAAAAAACGCTATTCCTCATTTAGCAGAAGTTGCAGAAAATTTAACTGATGCAGTTAACGATGAAAATTTGTTTGGGGCTTTTACTGGTTTAGCTAGCTTTTACGACGCACAGGGTTTATATACATTGGCAGAACTTTGGTATGAGCAATGTGTGTCAATAGTCAAATTCCGTTTAGGAGAAAACCATCCCGATTTTGCATCCAGCTCGAACAATTTAGCTTTACTATATAAATCACAAGGAAGATATGATGAAGCCGAATTGCTTTTTATTCCAGCATTAGAGTTAACAAAACGCCTTTTTGGCGAAAATAATCCCTACACTGCTACAAGCTTGAACAATTTAGCTGGACTCTACCACTCCCAAGGAAGACACGATGAAGCTGAAACGCTTTTTATTCAAGCTTTAGAATTATATAAACAGCTATTGAGAGAGAAAGGAGAAAATCATCCCCAAGTTGCAACCAGCTTAAACAATTTAGCTGAACTCTACAAATCTCAAGGAAGGTACGGTGAAGCTGAAACGCTTTTTATTCAAGCTTTGAACTTAACACAGCGCTTCTTTGGTGAAAATCATCCTTACACTAGTACCACCTTGAACAATTTAGCTGGACTCTACTCTAATCAAGGAAAGTACGATAAAGCTGAACCCCTTTATATCCAAGTTTTAGATTTAAGAAAACAGCTACTTGGAGAAAACCATCCTGATACTGCTACGAGCCTCAATGATTTAGCTTTACTATATAAATATCAAGGAAGATACGATGAAGCTGAGCCTCTTTTTATCAAAACATTGAAATTAAGAATACGTATTTTAGGAGAAGATCATCTTGACACTGCTAATAGCTTGAATAATTTAGCTTTTCTTTACGATTGGCAAGGAAGATACGATGAAGCTAAACCCCTTTATATCCAAGCATTAGAGTTAAGAAAACGGTTACTTGGATTAAATCATCCTGACACTGCATCTAGCTTGAATAATTTAGCTGGACTTTACTATCACAAAGGAAGTTATAAAGAAGCTGAACCGCTTCTAATCGAAGCATTAGAGTTAAGAAAGCGGTTACTTGGATTAAATCATCCTGACACTGCATCTAGCCTAAACAATTTAGCTGAATTCTACCGTTCTCAAGAAAGATATGATGAAGCCAAACCGCTTTTTATCCAAGCTTTGGAGTTACAAAAACGTCTACTTGGATTAGATCATCCCGATGTTGCACAAAGTTTGAGTAACTTAGCTGTTCTATGCTACTCCCAGCAAAGATACCATGAAGCCGAACTGATTTTTATCAAAGCTTTGGAGTTAAGGAAACAGTTATTCGGAGAAAATCATCCCGACGTTGCACAAAGCTTGAACAATTTAGCTTCTCTCTACCACTCCCAGGGAAAGTACTCAGCAGCAAAACCTCTTTTAAAACAAGCACTAGAGTTGTATAAACAGCTATACGGAGATAATCATTCCGATGTTGCACAAAGCTTGAACAATTTAGCTTCTCTCTACGATTCGCAAGGAAAGTACTCAGTCGCAGAATCGCTTTATATCCAAGCTTTAGAGATTGCGGAGCGGGTTTTGGGCACAAATCATCCGAATACGGCGACAATTCATAATAATCTAGAATATTTACGAGTAAAGCACAGAGAAAATAAGAATCAGTAAAAAGTCTATAAAATCGCAGACGATATTTTTTCCAAGGAAACCAAACCATTGTCTTCAAAATTTATTTCTAGATGATATCCTTCCATCAAAGCAACTCCCAATAAAGGTTTATTACCAGAAGCTAAAACAAGGACTACTTTTTCTACATTGTCCCAAATAATTGTTGCTGAATGTATGGCTGATAGAGCTTGACTACCGTCAGCTAAGCTTATAAGCGTACTAGAATATACAGGAAGATTCATCGCATTGACAGCTTGTGGTGGTAAGGTAAGATAACCGTTGAATCCAGTATCGATAACAAAATCCACAGAAAAATCTGGCTGTGAAGGTAAACGGAAAATGACTGGAACTATTGCTTTACCCTCACTAATTCTTCCATTAATCATTTAACTGTACGGTTCATCGGAGCATGACCAAAGCTGAATGCAACATCATAACCGATTCGCATGGTAAATAATCTAGCCATTGGCTTCTTCTCTTTTAACTTGATTGCTGTTTCTATACCAGTTTTATCAATTCCGTATTCGCCAGTTTCAGCATCAATCGTAATCATCTTACCAATATTATCGTCATGCTCAACTTGTTGACGAATACCATTTTCATAAAATTCTTTAGCTCTGCGAGCAACTTCTTCGACAGTCCAGAAAAGTGATTGCATAATTACACCTGCTTTCTACTATTGTCTATAAAATATGTCTATTTTTATTATAATTTAATCAATATTCCATAAACAAACTCGCATCAAAATGAAATAAATTACCCAACTTTTGAGCCTGTTGTGCAGTTATTTCTAAATCACCATTAATTACTTTATCAACATTTTCAATAGAACCGAAAATTGAAATTAGACTTTCCTTATTTTTATCTTGTGCTTCCATTAAGTGTAAAATCGCAGAAATATTCTGGGATGAAAAAATTATCAACCCAGAATATCACAAATTCAATTCCATCTTAAAAATTATTTCGCTGGTCTTTCACCTAACTCAACCGACAAAGGAATAATTTCTTCATCTCGTTGAACTTTTAAATTCAAAGTATCACCAACGCTGCTTTTATTAACAACATCAAGAACATCTTTTGCTATCGTAGTTGATTTTTCTGAAATTTCTTTAATCACATCACCTTGACGCAAACCAGCAGTTGCTGCTGCTGAATTTGGAAAAACCTTCAGAATAAATATACCTTCAGTATTTGGTAACTTAAAACCAAAATCAGGATTACTATTGAATTTCTCAATGACTTTAGGATTAAGGGTAAGCATCTGAATACCCATAAAAGCTTTCTGTTGTTGATTTGGCTTTGAGTTAGGTATTGGCTGCTCGGTAGCTTCAGGATTAGGAGAATTAGGTACAGATTCATCAGATGTTTGAGCAAGTGTTGCAGATGAAATTCCTAATGTAGTGGTAAATAGAATAGTTAGAGGTAGTAGTAAGCGTTTCATTTTTATTAACCCTAATAGACCGAGTATCGCTTTACTATCATGATAAATATAATTGCAGCAGCTTGGTTAAGGTTACATTTTTAGAAACAGGTTTTTGCAGGGAATAAAATAGAAATATAATTATCAAAATCAAACAAAATTAAATAGTTTATGATAGAAGTCAACTTTCAATTATTGTACAGACGTAATATATTACGTCTCTCCTAAACCATGAATCTTGAATCTCTCCTCAAATTAAATCGTACAATCCGCGTAATTGGTTTCGATGATGCTCCATTTATTCGTGGTTCTGGAGAAAAAGTTAATTTAGCGGGAATAATTTGTGGTGGAACAAGATTTGAAGGAATGGTTTGGGGAGAGTTAGAACAAGACGGTTTTGATTCCACAGAAACCATTTGCAATTTATTAATTAACAGCAAATTTTTACCGCAATTACATATAGTATTATTGGACGGAATTGGCTTTGGTGGATTTAACGTCGTAGACCTACCAAAACTAGCCGAAACACTCCAACTTCCCTGCGTCGCTGTAATGCGTCGTCAGCCCAATTTAGAAGCAGTTATAGACGCAATGAGTCGCTTACCGGAATTAGAAAAAAGAAAAGAATTATTGCAGCGTGCGAGTACAATTTACGAATATCCACCCTTCGTATTTCAAGTATGTGGTGAAGACCCAAAAATCATAGCCAAAGTATTAGAAAAACTCACAGATTGTGGAAAAGTTCCTGAAGCATTGCGACTAGCACATTTGATTACCGCTGCTGTCATGAAAGGAGAAAGCGGAAGCTCTGCATAAGAATATTTGCTCGTAGTAAAGGCTTCAGCCCTCAAAAGCTTAAAATGAAGGACTGAAGTCCTTACTACAAACATTTAATTAACTTACCAACTCCCCAACAACCTTCTCCAAACCCGAAACAACCCTCGCTAACTTTTCGTAATCAATATTCTCAGAAACATCATCCAAAGTATGATACTGAGTATAACGAAAAGGAGCAGTATCCGTAACCATAATAGCTTGATAACCTTGCTGCCAAAAAGACCAGTGGTCAGACCAACCAATACCGGGTATTTGATTGAAAAATGCTAAACCTTCAGAAGGAAATTTTACCTGCTTGCGAAATAATTTAATAGTCTTTTTAACCAATGAACTAGAATTTGTATCACCAACAAAAGCAATAAAATTACCCTGAGAAGGATAAATTAAATTAAGTGGAAACGGATAATTTTGACTTTCTTCTTTATTAGAAAAATAACCCATAGTTTCCAAACTCAACATTGCGACAACATTTTCATCTCTTTCCTTACAACCCTTCGCATAAACCAAACTTCCCATATTTTTAGTCCAAAAATAAGGTGGTTCTTCATTCGTAAATTCCACAAACCGTAAAGTTTTGCTAGGCTTTTTATCCTTAAATCTTCGCGCTAATTCCAACACAGCAGCAACACCAGAACCGTTATCATTAGCCCCAGGAGTTGTAAAAGCTGTATCGTAATGTCCACCGACTACAACAATTTCATCGGGTTTATCAACACCCTTAATTTCAACTTCTAAATTAGTAAAAGTCTGATTATTTATCTGATAACTTTGCTCTTTAACTTTATAACCAGCTTCCTGAAAAGAAGACTCTAAAAAATCCTTAGCAGCATTAATATTTTCATAATTGCTATAATTACGCATTCCAATTTCAACACTTAACTTATTAATATCTCGCTGTAAATTATTTTGAATAACTCTTTCTTCTGCCGTTAAAGAAACTAATTCACCCCTATAACTTATTCCTGGCATTTGAAAACATGTAAACCATAACCAGCCAATCAAACTTAATAATATCGAACCTAAAATACCAAGCCTTATTAAAGCAGCTTTATTTAAAACTTTTAATTTACGTTTTTTCTTCATTCTCTTCATCGATTACACCCTAAATTAAAGTAAATAATTCATTATAGTAAAAATTTTTTATAGGGTGTATTGCGGCTTTAATATATTAAAGAATAAATCTATCATGTTGAAAATGCCGTAACACATCATTTCCCTTATATAAGAAGGTTTTTAGACAACTATACTAAATTATTTTATATACTTATTTTCAATCTGAAATCAAACAAATATATCCGTTTCTAACAGCTCATCCGTTGCCAAAATTTCCTTACTGTCATAATAGACATAAAAGCCAAAACCTAAGACTATGACAGCTACAACCACCACACAACAAAAATCCGATATCTTCTATCCTAGCTCCGACGGAGAACCCGTGGCTGAAACCTATATTCACCTCTACGCTATATTGACAACCCTGGAAGTACTCAGACAATACCTCCAAGGACAACAAGCAACCGTTTTAGCAAATCAATTTTTATATTATGCTCAAGGATTTCCAAAATTACGAGTAGCACCCGACGTAATGGTAATATTTGATGTCGAACCTGGAGGAAGAGACAACTACAAAATTTGGAAAGAAGGTAAAGTTCCCTCAGTAATTTTTGAAATGACATTAAAGGGTACTCAAAAGCAAGACATCGAGCAGAAAAAACTTTTATACGAACAATTAGAAGTACAAGAATATTGGCTTTTCGACCCCAAAGGAGAATGGGTAGAAGAAAAATTACGAGGTTATCGTTTACAAGAAGAAACTTACCAATTAATTACAGATAGTCGCAGCGAAGCATTAAAATTACGTTTAACAATAGAAGAAGAATTAATCAGTTTTTATCGTGAAGACACCGGAAAAAAATTATTAATACCCGACGAACTAGCATCTAAGTTAAATGAAGAAACTCAAAGAGCAAACGAAGCAGAAGAACTTTTAGCTCGTTATCGAGAACGTTTTGGAGAATTAGACGAATAACTTGTAGGGTGCTGTTACGGCTCCAATATCTTAAACCATAAACTACCATCTAAAAAATGCCGTAACGCACCATTTAAAATCAATCAAAAAAGGTTATAACCGATAAACATTTAATACAAAATTATAAATGTCAGAATCGAAAATTTCAGAATTAACACCAGAACAGCAAGCTTTAATTCCAATATATCGAGAAAAATGGATAAAAATAGCTCTTTCAACAGAAAGAATTGATAGAGAAAAAGCAGTAGAAGCGATTAAACAAGCTTATGATTTTGTGGGTGAAAAACAACCAAAAGTTCTATTTCTTAGAAGTCCAGTAGAAATATTAGAAAAATTACATATTTGGAAAAAGCATAATATTGAATATAGACCAATTAATAAAATATGGAAATTAATTACCAACCTGCATGACAATATAGTTGAAAAATTAGAAGATAAATTCGGCGAATATATAGATGATGATATTTATCTTCAATTATCTGAACCAATAAATCTCTGTTGCGAAGAAATATGGGGTGGTATTAGTTCAACGGTTAGTAAAGATTTATTTCCACTATTTTATGATTTAGGCAATGATTGTAAATTAAATGATGAAACTGTACATGCTAGCTTTTTAGATTATTATTTGAAAGTTTTAAACATCAGCATCAGCCACATAGAAAATTCACAATGGGAAATTTATAAATCACTAATTTTAAATTGCGGTTGGATAATTTTCGGTAAAAATGTTTGCTTAGTTTCCGAACGTCCTTTAAAGCTATTTCTTAATAATGAAAATCTCCTCCACGCACAAGCTAAACCAGCATTAGAATATGCAGATGGGATAAAAGTATATGCCTATCATGGAATGATAATACCCGAAAAATACGGAAAATACCATCCCAATCAATGGGAACCATCATGGCTTCTACAAGAACAAAATGCCGAACTCAGAAAAATATTAATTCAAGAAATAGGTTATCACCGTATTCTCGAAGAATTACAAGCCATAGAAATAGATTCTTATCAAGAATACACTTTACTTAAAATAAATTCAGACATCGACATTGAACCAATTTACTTATTAAAAATGACTTGTCCTTCCACAGGAGATATTCACGTTTTGCGAGTACCTCCTCAAATGAAATCAGCCCATGAAGCGATAACTTGGATAAATTGGGGAATTCCACCCGAAGACTTTGCAATTCAAACTTGAAATTATGTTTTTAGAATAAATTATTTAGTTATTTTTTAAATAATTGGTGCGTGACGGTATAATCAAATTCTTAATTACAAAACAACATTATTCTGCACCGTCACACACCCTACAATCTATCTAATTATCAGAAGAAAAAGTTTTTTCTACCCCCTCTTCCCCCTCTTCCCCCTCTTCCCCCTCCCAAAAAATAGGAAGTCTTGAATAAATAAATCTAAAACTCCGCACTCTCCGGAGTCCTCGGAAACGGAATTACATCGCGAATATTCCCCATTCCTGTCATAAACTGCACCAGTCTTTCAAAACCCAATCCGAAACCAGCATGAGGTACTGTACCATAACGACGTAAATCCATGTACCACCATAAATCTTCTGGTTTCATACCTTGAGCTTTTATGCGATTTTCCAACACATCGTACCTTTCTTCACGTTGGGAACCACCAATTATTTCACCAATTTTTGGTGCTAAAACATCCATCGCAGCTACGGTTTTTTCATCGTCGCTCAACCGCATGTAAAATGCTTTGATTTCTGTGGGATAATCGCTAACAATAACCGGTTTTTTGAAAAGTTTTTCGCACAAATACCGTTCGTGTTCCGATTGTAAATCCGAACCCCATTTTACAGGATATTCAAATTTAGCATCGGCTTTTTCTAATAGTTTGACCGCTTCTGTATAGCTAATTCGCTCAAACTGATTATTAATAATATTCTCTGCGGTTTCCAATACTGTTTTATCAACTCGTAAATTGAAAAAGTCCATGTCTTCCGGACATTTATCCATCACGTATTTGAAAACATATCTCAAAAATTCTTCCGCTAAATCCATGTCTTCAGATAGTTGGCAAAAAGCCATCTCCGGCTCAACCATCCAGAACTCTGCAAGGTGACGGGAAGTGTTGGAATTTTCGGCACGGAATGTAGGTCCAAAAGTATAAACGTTACCGAAGGTCATAGCCATAATTTCGGCTTCTAACTGACCGCTCACCGTCAAGTATGTCGGTCTACCGAAAAAATCTTGACTGTAATCTATTTGTTTATCTTCCGTGAGCGGAACGTTTTTTAAGTCCAAATTAGTAACTCTAAAAAGCTCACCCGCACCTTCGCAGTCGCTAGAGGTAATAACAGGTGTATGAACCCACAAAAAACCGCGCTGTTGGAAAAATTCATGGATAGCAGCAGCACAAGCATTTCTTACCCGGAATACAGCACCCAAGGAATTGGTACGACTGCGTAAATGTCCAATTGTTCTTAAAAACTCAAAAGAATGACGTTTCTTTTGTAGCGGATAAGTTTCTGGATCTGCTTCACCATAAACTGTTACCGCTTCTGCTTTTAGCTCAATTCGCTGTCCTTTTCCTTGAGACTCTACTAATACTCCTGATGCTTCTACAGAAGCTCCTGTGTTTAATTGTTTTAAAATATCATCATAGTTTGGCAAATCTTGGTCTAGCACAACTTGTAAACTAGCCAAAGATGAACCATCATTAACTTCAATAAAAGCAAATCCTTTTAATTCGCGCTTCGTTCTTACCCAACCCTGCACCTTTACTGATTCGTCGGGTTGAGCGCTCCGCAATATTTCTGCAATTCGTTTTTCTATCATAGAATTTTCTTCCAAGAATAATAATTTAGTGCTGTTAGTTATTAGTTGTTAGTTGTTGGTTGTTGGTTATTGATTGTTGGCTGTTAGTTGATTAATCTACTAACCACTATCCACTATCCACTAACCACTATCTACTAACCACTATCTACTAACCAGCAATAGACTTTAATAACCAGCCTATGATAACGCCCAATCCACCAAAACGGACTACTTGCCAAAACAAGTCTTTCAGTCCGCTTTTAGTAAATATAACGCTACCACCAAACAGCACTAAATAACTCTCGGAAAATAGTCCTAAAGCATTATCCAAACTTTCTAATTTTTCTTTAATTTGTCTCAACTCCGCTTTCAAGGATTGCGAAGTCGTTTGCTGCATTTCCTTTTTTATTTCATCGAAACGTCGTACCAGTTCTATCTGACGCTGTTTGTCGTTAAGCATTTGAGCGTATCGCTGTTTTAAGCCATCAATACTTTGCTCAACTGATAATATTTCTTGTTCTAATTCTTGTTCGAGACTTTCCTCAGTTGTTGAGGGGGAAGATTGTTCGGGCGACTCCATGAGGGACGTATTACAGTAAAAGAGACGTTATTATCGCCATGCAGGTTATGACTCAATCCAGCCAACTCCCTAAAAATAGACAATTGCAAGACATAAGTACATTAGAAATAGCTCAAGCTCTATTGGAGAGATTGAGTATATCTCCTAACGATTGGCATCGTCTCAAGTCTAACCGCAAAGTTCGCGCTTGCGAACAAACAGCCGCTGCTCTAGTATTTCTTCTTTCCGACCAACCAGAAGAGGCACAAACTAGATTAGAACAAGCGACAGGCTGGTTAAATCGTTCTATCAGCGCTCCACCTTGTCCAACTCATGGACAAAAAAAAGACGGTTAGTTATTAGTTGTTAGTTGTTAGCTGTTAATTATTTAACTCCTAACTCCTAACTCCTAACTCCTAACTCCTAACTCTTAACTCTTAACTCTTAACTCTTAACTAAAAACTAATTCCGTAATAAAGGTATTGGTATCCTTGAACGTTTGTGTTCTAATTGCTTGCACAAGCGCAGTTCAGTACCTCTACGATTCCATTCTACCTGGTCAAAAATTAGATGCAGTATCGATAAACCGCGACCATTTTCTGATTCATCAGGTGGCAAAAATTCGGTGGGGTCTTCTTCACAGTCGCATTCGGGAATAAACCCTTTGCCTTGGTCTGATATTACCCACCAATATCTATCATCAATTAAAGAAAAGCGAACTACTACTTTTTTCCCAGGATCGAGATTATTGCCGTGCTTCGCTGCATTAACTAAGGCTTCTTGAAGTCCTAATCTCAACTCAGCCTGCATTTCTCCTGGAATTTCTGCCAAAAGCAAATCTAAAATCGGGCAGAGATATAGAGTTGAGGCAAAACTAATAGTGCCCCAGTTGCGTCCTATTGGACGGAGTGAAATGGTAATCACAAGAGAAACCCCGTAGCTTTCGGCGACCGCTAGACATGACTTTTGCTATCTACCGCGCACCCTGAAATTCTATAGAGGTGGTCATGTTGCCTTGATTTTTATGTACGTACAACTAATTTTTGTATTGCTACTTAGCATTGACTCTTTTTATAGAAAAAAGTTTGCTTAAATTTAAATCGGCTGATTTCTATCTACAAAACTTTACAAACTATAAATTTACTTGAAGCATCAATGAGCATTTTCATACTCTAAAAAAAGTGCCGATTTGTAATTTAAATAACCCCTTCTTTCTTTTTTTTAAGAGTCCGTTACTATGTCAATTTCTTTATACAAAAGGTATTCTATATTTAGATTAATTCAATTTTAGCATTTTTACTATGCGCTAGACTACAATTTTAAAATTTTACGCGAGAATTACACTAAGTACCTTGACGGGCATCAGATAGTACAAGAAATGCTGCTACCTCCACATGAGCGGTTTGAGGAAAAAAGTCAGCAGGTTGTACTCGCGACAATGTGTATAAACCATCTTGACAAATTAACTTTAAGTCACGAGCAAGTGTAGTTGGTTTACAACTTACATAAACAATACGAGCCGGTTTTGCTTTGCGTAAGGTTTCGATTACGGTCTTTTCGCATCCTTTTCTTGGGGGGTCAAGTATAACAATATCTGGTTTCTTTGATATCCGAGACAGTAATTCTTCTACCTTTCCCGAATGGAAGGTCACGTTATTTATGTGATTATACTGAGCATTATTTTTTGCAGCAGCTACTGCTGATTGTTGTACTTCTAAACCAATAGCAAGATTTACTTGTTTAGCAAGTGGCAAAGTTAAAGTACCAATTCCACAATAAGCATCAACTAGTATTTCATCACCTTTTAATTTTAATTCTGATTTAATTTCGTATAATAATGCCTCTGCTGTTTCAGTATTAACTTGGAAAAATGTATCCGGTCTTATTTGAAATTTTAAAGAAGCAAATTCTTCTTCTAAGTAAGGTCTCCCCGTAACAAGTCGAGTTTCGCTACCAAAAATTTTATTTGTCCGATGGTCATTCCGGTTTAACATCACTCCTACTAGTGGGGGATAGTGGTCTAACCACTCTTGTGCTTTTTCGCCAATTCTTGGTATATTCCAGTCTTTAACTATCAAAGTCAGTAAAATCTCTCCACTACGGCGACCAATACGTAAACCCAAATGCCGTATGATTCCGGTATGGCTACCTTCGTCATAAATTTCCCAGCCTAGTGATTGAATATCTTGTTTAACTTCTCTAAGAATTGGGTTTAACCGCGAGTCCTGTACCGGACATTGATTTAGGTTAACTATTTGATGTGAAGATTTCTGGTAGTAACCAATTTTGACCCCACCAGAGGTCGATATTCCCACCGGATAAGTTGCTTTATTCCGGTAATCTAATGAGCTACCCCCAGTTATTACCGCATCAACTCTGGGTTGTGTAAAACCACCGATACGTTCTAAAGCTTGAATAACAGCTTTAAGCTTAGCTTCTAGTTGATACTCGTAATTTATATGCTGCCACTGACAACCCCCGCATTTATCAGCAACAATACAAGCCGGTTTAATTCGATGAGGCGATGACTGTAATAATTCTTTAACTTTAGCTTTAGCATATTTTGGTTTGACATTTATCAAACGCACAACAACACGGTCACCGGGTACGGTATCCGGTACAAACACCACTAATTCAGCGCTTCGTCCGACCCCATCACCCGTATCGCTCAAGTCGGTAATTTCAATTTCAGCCAAATCACCCTGCTTCAACCTTGGTCTAGTCATCAGTTACCAGTTATCAATTAACAGTTATCAGTTAACAGTAACTAGTCACCAGCGAACAGTTAAGGATTTTAAACTTTTAACTCCTGACTCCTAACTCCTAACTCATTACTCACTCCTTCCCCTCCCCTTCACTTCTTGGCACTAGAATCGGTAAACTATCAGTAATAATAAAAAAGCACTTTCTTGTTACTTGTTATGACTGTAGTAAGCCAAGTTATTCTCCAATCTGACGACGAACTGCGCTATCCAAGCAGCGGCGAACTTAAGAATATCAAAGAGTATTTGCAAACCGGCGAACAAAGGGTGCGAATTGTCAGCACCCTAACTGAAAATGAGAAAAAAATAGTCGAACAAGCGACCAAAAGTCTTTGGCAAAAGCGTCCTGACTTTATTGCTCCAGGAGGTAACGCTTACGGACAGCGCGAACGTGCGCTATGTATCCGCGACTATGGTTGGTATTTACGCTTAGTCACCTACGGAATACTCGCTGGTGATAAAGAACCGATTGAAAAAATTGGTTTGATTGGTGTAAAGGAAATGTACAACTCTTTGGGAGTTCCTGTACCCGGAATGGTTGAAGCAATTAAGGGATTGAAAGAAGCTTCCATTAGTTTGTTAAGCGCTGAAGATGCTCAGCAAGCTGCTCCTTATTTCGATTTCATTATTCAAGCGATGTCCTAATTTGACATCTTGTTTCAAAATAACCTGTCATACTCAATCTTCTTTACTGAAGATTAATCAGGATAAAACATTAATGACACGGGATATTGGAAAACCCTTTAATTAAATAAGGATTTAAAGCCAATCCATACCGGATTGCTATTTGAATTCATCTTCCCCACACTTGGTAGTGGCTGTGGCAGATTTACTGTCAAGTTGCCAACAAGTCGTGGGGAAACTTATTCAGTCAAGAGCGAGCAGTAATTATTAGCCTAATGCCCAATTCTCAATTCATAAATACAAAAAGCCGACAGTCTCTTACTTAAGGCTGTCGGCTATTAGTGTGTTCCCTATTAATGACTCGGCTAGAGTTCAGTTATATATAATTATGCTCCTAACTCTATTATCAGCAGAGGATCTTAATCATGTATAGTTGTGATTCTTGTCACAACCAAGCTGCATGGAAGCTGTATCATATTTATTTCTATTAGCCAAAAAATACTGATAGCTTGCTATCTTAAATTTACTTTATCTTGGATACAATTGGTACTGCTCGGTTTTACAGCGCTATTTCCCATAACCGCGTCATACCTATACTAGCAATTTCCTTTTTTTTACTAAGAAGCAGTTCGGACTTTCTTCCACCCACAGAGTCTACCTATAAAAAATATGAAGAAATCACGATTAGGAAGGCATAATCTAAAAATATTCTATTTGTCAGACATGTAATTATTGTAAATTCAAGAAAAAGAAAATTCATCCTATAGATAGTTGTGGCATAGTTTATAAAAGATATTAATTTTAAAAACAGTCTTCATTTCGCCTCCTGCTTGTCCGAATCACAACCGAACGAGTCAAAATAGAAGAAGAAAGCATTCATTTTAAGAGCAATTCAAATTCTGTGCAGTTATGACATACGATTACGATTTATTTATAATGGGTGCTGGTTCCGCTGGTGCGGCTGCTGCTTCAAAAGCTGCTTCTTTGGGGTTGCGTGTAGCTGTAGCAGAACAAGAAGCCATAGGTGGAACTTGTTTGAATCGCGGTTGCATTCCTAAAAAGTTGATTGTATACGCCGCTGACTTTGCGCTACATAATAAAATTGCACCTGATTATGGTTGGAGTAAAAGCTCATCACATTTCGATTGGACGCAATTTATCCGCTCCGTACATAAACAAATAGACCGCATTAATAGTTCGTATCAAGAAAAATTTAAGAAGAGTGGCATTGAGTTGATTCGTGGTCATGCTGGTTTTGTTGACGCTCACACAATTAAAGTTGATGAACGTAAAATTACTGCTGACAAGATTTTAATTGCTGTAGGTGCAAGTCCTTTTATCCCGGATATTCCGGGTATCGAATACGCTATTACTTCCCGTGAAATGTTTCATTTACCCTACTTACCCAAACGTTTAGCAATCATAGGTGGGGGTTATATTGGTGTAGAATTTGCTAGCATGATGAACGCTTTGGGTTGTCGCGTTACTGTTGTTGATACTGATGAAACGATTCTAGAAGGATTTGATAACGATATTCGTAAAACCCTGCAAGAAAGTTTATCTAGAAGAGGAGTTAAGTTTGTCAACAACAGCACCGCAACCGAAATTAAGCATTATGAGGAAGGGTTGCTATTAACTGTAAGTGGTAAATACAAGAAAACCATAGCTGCTGATAGTATTTTAGTTGCCACAGGACGCGCTCCCAACACCGAAAAGCTTGATTTAGATAATGCTCAAGTTGAAATGGGCGAAAAAAATGCAATCAAAGTAGACGAATATAGTCGCACCAATCAAGAAAATATTTTTGCCGTTGGAGATTGTACCAACCGCTTGCAGTTAACCCCTGCTGCGAAATCAGAAGCTGAAGCTTTTATCAATACTGTATTTGCTAATCAACCAGAAACAGTTAATTACGATGATATACCTTCTGCTGTTTTTGCTCGTCCGGAAATGGCTAGTATGGGGATGACTGAAGACCAAGCTCGTTCGGAATTTGGTGACTCAGTGAAATGTTACGACCATAAATTCCAACCTTTAATGCATCAGTTGGCTTCAAGTGAGGAGCAAACAATAATTAAGGTAGTAGTTGAAGGTGAATCAGAACGTGTTATCGGAGTTCATATGTTGGGTGAGCATGCTGCTGACATTATTCAATGTCTTGGTGTAGCCATTCGTAAAGGTATAACCAAACAAGATTTAGATAAAGCTATTGCGATTCATCCAACTACCGCAGAAGAATTTTTAACATTAGATTAAATTAAACGTTGCGAAACCCACAATTTTTTGTTTTGATATCAAAAATTAGCTTAGCCTAGATGTAATAGTATTTTTTTCGAGCGCATTTGTAGCCTTCTAACACATTTAAAATTATGACCTACGATTACGACCTATTTGTAATTGGTGCTGGTTCTGGAGGTTTAGCAGCTTCCAAACGCGCTGCCAGCTACGGAGCAAAAGTGGCGATTGCTGAATACGATTTGGTGGGAGGTACATGTGTTATCCGTGGCTGCGTTCCCAAAAAGCTGATGGTTTACGCTTCTCATTTTCCTTCGTTATTTGAAAGCGCTGCCGGGTATGGTTGGAAAATTGGTGATACCGAATTAGACTGGGAAAAGTTTATTACCTCTATAAACAATGAGGTTAACAACCTATCAGCGCTGCATATAAACTTCTTAGAAAGAGCAGGAGTTGAATTAATTCAAAGTCGCGCTAGCTTAATAGACGACCATACTATAGAAGTTGATGGACGCAAAGTTACTGCGGATAAAATTTTGATTGCTGTTGGAGGACGACCAACTAAACCAGATATACCTGGGATGGAACACGCAATCACCTCCAATGAAATTTTTCACCTTAAAGAAAAACCCAAGCACATGGCTGTTATAGGAGCTGGGTATATAGGTTCGGAATTCGCTTGCATTATGCGCGGTTTGGGTTGCGAAGTTACCCAAATTATTCGTGGTGATATGATTTTAAAGGGTTTTGACGAAGATATCCGTACCGGAATTCAAGAAGGAATGATAAATCATGGTATTCGGATGGTCAAAAATACCGTAGTCACATCTGTAGAAAAAACATCGCAAGGCTTAAAATTGAGTTTGTCTGGAGATGAAGAATCAATCATTGCTGATGTGTTTTTAGTCGCAACAGGTCGGATTCCCAATGTTCAAGGGTTGGGTTTGGACAAAGCTGGAGTGGATATTGTAACCAATGCTATGGATGGTCCTGGATACGATACCACAAGCGCCATCGCTGTCAACGAATACAGTCAAACCAATCATTCACATATTTTTGCTGTAGGTGACGTGACTGACAGAATTAATTTAACTCCCGTAGCAATTGGTGAAGGTAGAGCTTTTGCTGATAGCGAATATGGTGATATGAGACGTATTTTCAGTCATGAGGATGTCGCAACTGCCGTGTTTACACAACCAGAAGCTGCTACGGTTGGTTTAACAGAAGCTGAAGCTAAAGAAAAATTTGGGGATGACAAAATAAAGATTTATCGCACTCGCTTTCGTCCTATGTTTTATACTCTACCGCAACAGGAAGAAAGAACAATGATGAAACTAGTTGTACATAGCGAAACCGATAAAGTTTTGGGCGCTCATATGGTGGGAGACTATGCAGCAGAGATAATTCAAGGTGTAGCGATAGCTGTAAAAATGGGCGCAACAAAGAAAGACTTTGATGCTACCGTTGGCATTCATCCCTCAGCAGCAGAAGAATTTGTGACGATGCGGTAATCAATTTTCAATGAACAATTATCAATGAACAATTATCAAGTAATTGGTACCTTTGAGGTGAAAATTGGTAATTGGTAATTGATAACTGATAACTAATAATTGATAATTGATAACTGATTTGCACTACATCTACCTTCATGGCTTTGCATCGAGTCCTAACTCTAATAAAGCTAGGTATATAGCCGAACGCTTTGCTCAAAATCAAATAGAATTGGAAATTCCTGATTTGAATTGTGATGACTTTTATCACCTCACAATTACCCGACAGTTACAACAAGTTGCTGCTATTTTAGAACCACATAAAAGTGCAACAATCATTGGTTCGAGCTTAGGAGGTCTAACAGCAGCTTATCTAGCAGAAAAATTTTTACAAATCGAACGTTTAGTTCTTCTTGCTCCAGCTTTCGGATTTTTATCTCATTGGCTACCTAGTTTAGGTACAGAAGTTATACAGTGCTGGGAAAATGAAAAATATTTAATGGTTTATCATTACGGCAAAAAACAAGAACTTGCTTTAAGTTACGATTTTTTGATTGATGCAAATAAATATCAGGAAACAGTTTTGCAACGTCAGGTTCCTACGCTTGTTTTACACGGAAAACACGATGAAGTGATTCCCATTGAGGTCAGCCGAGATTTTACTCAAAAGCGTTCCTGGGCAGATTTAATAGAACTTAATAGCAATCACGCACTAGGTGATGTGATGATGGAAATATGGCAGAAAATTGAAGATTTTTGTCACTTACCCAAAGCTTAACTGAAGTAGTCCAATTCAAGAGAGCCAATATAAAATCGCACTAATCGGACACCGTGACAATTACATAAGTCCTGATAAATTCTAAAACCTAAAACCTAAAATAAATACATCCGTTATTGAAATCCAAAATTAATATGCTTCCTTTTCTCCGCAATGATTTAGTCGAACTAGCAGCTTACAAACCTCAACTTGGAGTTTACAAAGCTTCTCCAGTTTCTGATATCCCAACTCAGTCAGATAAACTTGATACCAACGAAAGTCCTTATGATTTACCAATTGAGTTAAAAGAAAAGTTGGTTTGGAATTATAAAGAGTTAATCGAAACCAATCGTTACCCGGATGGGGGACATCTTTTACTCAGACAGTCAATCAGTGAATATGTTAACGAATCAGGAAAAATTTCTTCTAATGTTTTTGCAAGCAATAATATCTCTCTCGGAAATGGTTCAGATGAACTAATCCGTTCTATTTTGATTGCTACCTGTTTGGGAGGAAAGGGTTCGGTGCTTGTGGCTCAGCCTACTTTTTCCATGTATGGAATTTTGGCACAAGCTCTAGGTATTCCTGTAGTAACAGTACCTAGAAATTCAGATAATTTTGAAATTGATTTAGAAGCAGCTTCCGAAGCGATAAGAAATAATAAAGAGCAGCCTATTAGAACAGTTTTTGCAGTTCATCCAAATTCTCCTACAGCTAATCCGCTAACAGCAGCAGAGTTGGAATGGTTAAGGAATTTGCCAGAAAATATTTTAGTAGTGATTGATGAAGCTTATTTTGAATTCAGTCAAACTACTTTGGCTGGTGAATTGTCTCAACATCCCAATTGGGTAATATTACGGACTTTCTCAAAGGGTTTCCGCTTGGCTGCGATGCGTGTAGGTTATTCGGTTGCTCATCCGGAAGTCATTGCGATTTTAGAAAAAGTTAGATTACCCTACAATCTTCCGAGTTTTTCAATCGCTGCTGCATTAATAGCAATACAAAATCGTTCGCTTCTACTTGAATCTGTTTCTCAGACTCTCAACGAACGGTCTAAATTAATTGAAGCCTTATCTCAATATCCAGAATTACAAGTATCTGAAAGTGCTGCTAACTTTATTTTTCTTCGTCTTAAAGCAAAAGATGCTAAACCAATAGATAATTCTTTAAAAAATCTTCATAAACAACTGAAGGATTCTGGCACCTTAATACGATTGACTGGTGGAGGATTAAGAATCACTGTAGGCTCTCCTTCAGAAAATGCCCGTACCTTAGAAAGATTTGAGATGGCTTTTAAAAATCTCGAGTTATAACCTAAAAATTAGTATTTTTTAATTAATCCTATCAATTTAATTACCCAAACGGCGGACTATTGCTACTGTTTGTGGCAAAACTCCCACCAACATGGCAAATGCTTCATCTGGTAATTGACTTACTATTTCTGGTGGGAAATATTGTTCAAACTGGTCGAGAATTCTTTGAACTCTTTGCTGCGGAATTGGATTTTCAGTAATTTGCTTAATAAGGCGAATCCACTGCCTTCTTATTAAATAAGACTTTTGCCGTTCGTCAGAAGAATTTGTTGCTAATAACATAGACGAAATATTTCCAATAGGCAGAACGTGCAGACAATCTTGGTCATAATCGCCGCCGACTGCTGCTCCGGGTCCGGCAAATTCTGCATGATAGCCTTTAAAAAGTATTAGCCCATTTCGTCTACGACTATTGACCATAAAAACCTTTCCACTATGAAGTTTTGCCAATAGGTCGGAGCCATAAGATTGCTCAAGTCCATCTGGCATTACAAGATAGTCAAGGAAACAAGTGTCAGGATAATAAGTTGATACCATAGCAGTTTGATAGCGTTGGTGCTTTTCGCTATCCATCTTTTCTAAAAAATTTAAACAATAAATTGACTTATTTGAACCGTTACAAGTGATAGAGATTTACGTCAATAAATACAGCTATTAGTTTTACTATTGCCTAAAGCTTTATTATTAGGTTTTAATTTGAATCAAATTAATTAGATAAACCGGTTTAAGTAACCATATTTTATGTGATTTAACTGGATTTGTCTTCCACTACAGGAATGTTTACTTAAAGTTTCGATAAAGATAGATGTTTTATATACGAAGTTCATGTAAGGCATTAGTCAGTTTTAGTGAATTGTTAAGTTTACTGCTTGTAATACTTATCTTAAGATATTTTAAATATCAAATGAATATTTAAACAACAAAAAGCTATTACAGCACTTCAGTAATGGAGCTTCTATACGAATACTATATTCTATTTAGTCTACAGAAATTAGCTTACTACAACTACATCCACAATATTTTAAAGAAAATATAAAAAAACGAAGATTAAGAATAAAGTTGTTGTGACCTTATAGTTTTATCTTGCTCCTAGATGGTTATTAAAACAGATAAATAATTTCTATAGTATAAAATATCTAAAAAATTGTTGTCCAGATAGCTTTTGGATATATTAAACAGCATCATACAAAACGAACAAAATCCTATAAAAAGTATGGATGTTTTTATGCAATAAAATATAAAGAAATGTAAAAGAAATATTCAGTTGGGATTATGAAACTTAGTTGATTTAAAACACTATATAGTTAGCTAAATGAATATTTGAATTTCATTAACATTAGTTGAATAATTAGTCAAGATATTAATTTGCATTTGTTGAATGTTGTTTATGTGTAAGTAACACTTATAATTTGTGCAGAAAGTAAAAAATTATTTAACAGTCTAAAAGATGTTTGTAAAGTAAAATCTGTCGCGAACGTCTAAAGAAGAATGTATTCCAGTTAGAATCAATTTGGTGCATCCGATATCCTGATTTAAAATAAAGTTGCCGCGCTTGATGGTTGTTTTCCAATACATGGAGATATAAATCTTGAAATCCCCATTCACAAGCAACTTTTTCACAGCTATGTAACAATGCAATAGCCGCTCCTTGCCTTCTGTATTGTGGATGTACGGCTAAATTAGACAAATAAGCAAAACTTTTTCGAGTACCTGTATAAGTCCAAGCATCGCTCAAACGCACGCTTAATTCTACAGTTGCAACTAGATTTAGATTTGCTTGATTACTAGTATCAACAGCAACTAAACATACATGATGGGGTGCTGAAGTTGTTAAACGATGTCTCAAGTCTTCGTAAATACCTAAACGCATCAAAGGAAAAGCCCATCCCCATATACCATTACGAGAGTGAAAACTTTCGGAAATAATATGGGCAATACCAGCGAAATCAGCAGAAGTACATAGCCGAATTTGGAACTGTGAGGTAAGTGGGGTGGTAGCTACCGTAGTTGGTTTTTGGTGGGATGGAAGAGAAAACCAAGCAGTTGTCAAGGCTAATTTACTGTTAAAGTTATTCATTTATGCAGGTGAGTCAAAAATCATACAATACCATCCGTACTAATATCAAAACTCTTGTTTCATACATTTCTCAATTTTGAAACTGGAGCTTGATATGGAATATTTTTTTGGCGTTGCTGTTAGCGTTCCCAGGTCGCGTGTGGCTCAGCGTGCGTGGCGTTAGCCATATACAGGTATGAATTTCTGAAGGCATATAACTATTATGGCGACCAATATCCCCCTATTTAGGGAGACTTTAAATTCTCAGTACCCCCAGAGTTGGGGGTCACGGGGGCAGGGGTTGGAGCTATTCATACTTTTTATCAGCAACGCCATTTTCTTTATCCCTCAAATATATAAAATTGATTCGCTCATCTTAGCCAGATTTAATGGGAGCATGGCAACTATTTGTTGTGGATTTTGAACTCCTCACTAGATACTCTTTCACCCTCCTGACTAATGATAGTAACAACTTCTTTATCAAATACCGCATTTTTTATGTGAAGCTTTCCTATTGGAGTAACCCCATCCGGAGACTGGACATATTTTGGGATTTGAAATTGATAGTTTCCTCAAACATAAGGTTTGCAAAACTCCACGCGAATAAATATTTTAATCCATGTTTAATGCCTTTTGCTTCGGTTACACCTTTTCCAAATCAATGGACTTTCGTAACAAAGGCACTTTTAATACCTTAAGAGGTATTGTTGTTACTTTGTGATTATTCAACTGTAAGTACGATATTTATATTTTGCGCTTAATATGATACAAGCATTTATTAACGCAGTTAGATTGGCTTCACAATTACTACAGAGTTCATTGATTGTGTATACAGGCTTATAAAAGCTCGTTTATAAGCGAAAACCACTAGAATTAAAACGTCGATTATCATTTTGCTATCAAATCAGATTCTAATGGCATTGATACAGTAGCAATTTATCTACAATAAAATTAAATGCTATCACCGTAATTTAACTGAAGTTTCTATATTTTTTAAGACATAGGATATTATGCTTGACCAGTAATATTACTTGACCACATGTGACTGTCATCAATAAAAATTACTATCAAATGTTAGTGTTGGTGTTCGTGCGGGAAAACTAATAAAGCAGATGCTAGATGGATAATTCCAACAGTGTTAATAATTGTACGTTTAATCCATAAATAATTGCTGGGGGTGAAGAAAATTTGGCTAAAAAATACCGATTTTTTGGAAATAAAGCCGATTATGAAACGTATTTAGGTATCTTTCTAACGAATTAGCGTTGATTGATAGTACGTTCCTCTGGCTTCGCAGTTTACTGCCAATAAACTAGCTTTAAACCAAGCGATTGCCCATTGCAATTAAAATGTCGTGCCACTATATCGAATGTTAAAACATTCTTACCCGATTAAATTGTTTATCCGATTGCCGTTACTGCATGGAAGCGGTGCATGAAATCTCAAGTAAACAGAAAGCCAAAAATATTGGTTGTCGATGATGAACCTGACAACCTAGACCTGCTATACCGTACTTTTTATCGCGAATATAAAGTGCTGCGAGCTACAAACGGTCCTGCAGCATTAGAATTATTGGCAAACGAAGGAGATATATCAGTAATTATCTCCGACCAGCGAATGCCGATGATGAGCGGTACGGAATTCTTGAGCCTGACAGCTACTCAGTATCCGGATATTATTCGGATTATTTTGACTGGCTACACTGATGTCGAAGACCTAGTGGAAGCCATAAATGCCGGCAAGGTTTTCAAGTATGTAACTAAACCGTGGGAAGCAGAAGAACTTAAAGCAGTAGTGCGTCAAGCTTTAGATACTCACAATGTTCTGAAAGCGCGTACCTACGAATTAACTCGTACATTACGTCAAGAATCGCTGCTCAATTCTTTAACTAACACCATTCGCGGCGCTTTAGATTATCGACAAATTTTACAAGCAATTGTAGATAATGTTGGTCACATGTTGGAAGTTGATGTATGTCTTTTACGTCCCTTTCAAAATGGACATTTGGTTAATGAAGGTTTTATTTTTCAAAAAAATCTTGAAGAAAAAGAACTTGAAGAAAAAGAATCAAACAGCGAATTAAAGAATAAAGATAAACCTGCTGAATCAAATGAATTAAATTTTCTGCCTTCATCAGCCGAACTTTTAGCCCATACAGTATGGGAAACTCGTGAAGTGATGGTAATTTATGATGCAACAACAGACGAACGCGTTCAAGGAGATACTTCTGAACAAAGTCATCGCGCTAAAGTTTATAAAGATGCTCAAATTTTTTCTACTTTAGTAGTGCCGTTAATTTGCCAGCAAGAATTGATGGCAGTTTTGGCATTGCACCAGTCAAGGGAATCTCGTGATTGGGAAGAAGATGATGTGCAGCTAGTAGTTATGGTCGCGAATCAGGCTGCATTAGCTCTGTCCCAAGCCCGGGCTTACGAGCAAGTACATGCTCTTGCACGGCGAGAAGCATTAATAAATACCATTACTAGTGCCATCCGTTCCAGCTTAGACCCCCAAGAAATTTTTGCCGCTATTACCCAACAGCTAGGACAAGCTTTACAAGTAGATAGCTGCGTTTTATCTTTGTGGACTGCTGAAGACGAGTTTGTTGAGTGTGTCGGTTTGTACAATTCCTCTCAAGTGGAGGTTGGCAGTAATTCCAACTTAAATGGTAAGGCAAAATTCAATGCTCAAACCTTACCCCAGTCTTTGGCATCGATTAGGGGAAATCCAATATTGCAAGAAATATTGCGAACCCAAGAGCCGTTAATAATTACTGACCTTAACAATTACTCTGCTCAAGTAAAAGGTTTTGATTTACCTTTCAATATGGCTACTCGTTCATTAATAGTAGTTCCATTACTTGCCGACGGAAAAATCATCGGTAGTATTACTCTAAGACAAAGTAAAAAACAACGCCATTGGCTTAAGCCAGAATTAGAATTATCCGCATCTGTAGCAGTTCAAGCAGCCCTTGCAGTTCAACAATCCCGACTTTATCAAAAAACTCGCCAACAAGCCGAACGTTTGCTCGAATTAGATAAACAAAAAACCGAATTTTTTCAGAATATTTCCCATGAATTCCGCACCCCAATAACTTTAATTCAGGGTCCGTTAGAGTCTGCTGTTAGTACGGGTGAAGGATTATCTCACGAACAAAGTAATATTGCTTTACGTAATTCTAGGCGTTTGTTGCGACTGGTAAATCAATTGTTGGATTTGCAGCGTTTGGATGCTAGAAGAATGCAGCCTAGTTTCCGCAAATGCGATTTAGTTGAATTTGTCAGTCAAATTGTTGAGTCCTTCCGCCCGTATTGTGAGAAAAAAGAATTAAACTTGCTGACACAATTGGATGAATGTCCTCCGGTTTATTTGGATATGGAAAAATTCGATAAGGTAGTCTACAACCTACTATCGAATGCCATGAAGTTTACTCCTCAAAACGGTAGTATTACTGTTAGATTGCACTACGATGGTCAAAACTGCGTTTTGCAAGTGGAGGATACAGGAATCGGTATTGCCAAAGAACAAATTCCTCACCTATTTGAACGTTTTCGTCAAGCTGAAGGTTCTGAAAATCGTTCCTATGAAGGAACAGGTTTGGGTTTGGCTTTGGTTAAAGAGTTGGTGGAAGTTCATGGAGGTAAAGTTACTGTCGATTCTGTATATCAAAGCGGCACCACTTTTACTATATATCTTCAGCCAGGAAGTGCTCATCTAAATGGCTCACAAGTAGTAGAAACCGTTAGTGAAGTTAATCTCAATCGTGCTGCTGTAGAGTTAGCCGATTTAGAATTAATCGATAAAAGCGATAGTTATATTGATGATATTGAAAAAATTTCACAGGAATTTCTGTCACATAATTCACATAATATTGATACTACCTCCGAAGAAGATGTAAATTCCAAAACCGGAAAAGGTCAATTAGTCCTGGTTGTAGATGATAATCCTGATATGCGGGCTTATGTATCTAGTATTCTTCGTGCTAGCGGTTATCAAGTGCAAACAGCCCGAAACGGTTCGGAAGGTTTTAATATAGCTAAAGATTTATTGCCTAATTTGATTGTTACTGACCTAATGATGCCTGTAGTCACAGGATTAGAGATGATTCGGATGATACGCTCCGAGGAGATACTCAAAGGGATACCAATTATTTTACTTACTGCCAAAGTTGATGAAGATACTCGTATTGAAGGAACCGAACGGGGTGCTGATGCTTATTTAGCTAAACCATTTAACGATAGAGAACTTCTTGCAGAAGTACGGAACCTCTTAGCCTTAAAAGAAAACGAGCGCAAAGTTGTCGAATTAAATACTTATTTAACAGAATCTGTGCTTCAGCGATTTTTACCTCCTGTTTTGGTACAAAAAGCCCAGCAAGGCGAATTAGTTCTGGATTTACGACCGGAACCGCGTTTAATTACAGTTTTATTTAGCGACATCGTTGGTTTTACACAATTATCTAATACTTTAAGGTCGCGAAAAGTCGCGGAATTACTCAATGAATACTTAGAAGCGATGACCAAAGCTGTATTTGATAACGGCGGAACCGTAGATAAATTTATGGGAGATGCGATTCTGGCATTATATGGAGCGCCAGAAGAACTTACACCCAACGAACAAGTACGCAGAGCCGTAAATACTTCTAGAGCTATGCTGCGCGGTCTTTCTGAGCTAAACGAAAAATGGCGATCGCAAGGTATTTTTGATAGCGATGGACGTGACGGACTTCAGTTTCGCTGCGGGATTCATCAAGGTACGGCGGTTGTAGGAATGTTCGGAAGTTCGGAACGAGCTGACTATACGGCTATTGGTCCTTCTGTAAATATTGCTTCACGCTTGCAAGGTGCTGCTGACGCTGGTAGTATTCTTGTTTCTGCTGCTGTCGCAGATTATTTAGAGGAAGAAGAAATTATTAAAGGTAAACCACTGGAGTTGAAGGGAATAGATGAAACAGTTTTAACTTTTGCCGTTACACCAGAAATAGTTGCTAGTTCGTTAGAATGAAAAGCAAATTTTGCTGTACGAAATGCAAAAAACAAATATACCTTTTTAATAACGGTACGATTAATAAGAACGATTTTCTAATTTTACCGATTTTTAATATAGATATATGGCACAATCGGTTGTACCAAAAACATCAATTCCAGAAAAAACTTGGAGACGACAAACTGATTCACCTTTTGGGTGGATTGCTTTTTCGTGTGGTTCAGTTATCTTGCATCTACTTGCGCTATGGTTTATTAGTTCCTATAGACTTTCTGTATCACGGTCTGCCTCTAGCTCGGCTGTGGCAATTGATTTTATTGAAATTTCTCCCCAAAAATCATCACCCACTCAACCAAAATCGCAACCTAAACCAGAACCGAAAGCAGTTTCACCAAAACCTGCACCTGCAAAACCCATCCTTCCTCAAAACTCATCACCTGTTGTTAAACCTCCCGTTTCTAAAGTTGATAGAGGTGCAATTGCTTTTGATAATCAAAAAATAGAACAGCAACTAGCCCAACAGCAACGTCAGCAAGATTTATTACAGCAGAAATTAGCAGAGCAGCAGCGTCAGCAAGAATTATTTCAACAGCAAAAGTTATTAGAGCAGCAACGTCAACAAGAATTAGAACAGCAGCGTTTAAGAGCAGAAGAATTACGACGAAGACAAGCTCAACAAGAAGAATTAGAAGGGCGAATACGCCAGCAAGAACAAGAGCAACAGCGTATATTAGATGAAAAGCTACGTCAGCAAGAAATAGAGCAGCAGCGACAGCTACAAGCTCAAAAACAGCAAGAAGCAGAGCAGCAGCGTCAACTACGAGCTCAACAACAGCAAGAACAAGAACAGCAGCGTCAATTACAAGCTCAAAAACAGCAAGAAGCAGAGCAGCAGCGTCAATTACAAGAGCAGCAATCCGAAAATCCGGATGGAGAAAAAATACTTAACGGTCCTCAAGACGCTCAAGGAAAAGAACCTCCTCCGGAGTTTGACAAAAAAACCGCACCAGCACCAATCAAAAATCAACCCAGTCAAAATAGTGGAATATTAACAGCGAGTTGGAATATTGATAATTCTTTTACTCCTACAAGAGACATACCAGATAAACCGCCTCAATTGAAACAAAATATTTCTCAAAGCTTTATAATTCCATCTTCACCAAACAGCAATTTTCAACCTGTAGATTTTGAAGTCTATTTAATCATTAACGAAGAAGGTTATGTTGAATTTGCTCAAGTTGTTGATACTCAGATGAGAAGACAATATCAAACCTATGTAGACCAAAATCTTCTCAACAAACAGTTATTTTTACCAGCAAATGATATAGACCCAAGAACAGGTGAAGTAAAACCACGTAGAGGAGAATCGCGTATACGCATAAAAATTCAGCAAGCCTCTTGATTTTTATCTACACCTGTAATATAATAATAGGGTTGAAAAAATTAACTAACAGCGTGCGGGCGTAGTTTAGTGGTAAAACCTTAGCCTTCCAAGCTAATGATGCGGGTTCGATTCCCGCCGCCCGCTTATGGCGCATTAAAGTATTCAATCAAAATTTAGATAGCGAAAATCGCTCCTAATATTTAGTTATTTTAAGGAGCGATTATTTGATTTTGGACATAGTTTCCTAGCTATCAAAAATCAAAACAGATAAGATTTAACCAAATTTACCGCTGATATATTCTTTAGTATCTTTCTGTTCCGGATTTTGGAAAATTTTCTCAGTACGGTCATATTCTACTAAATAACCAGTACGACCACCTTTTTCTCCAGTTTGGACATTAAAAAAGCCAGTCATATCAGAAACTCGTGATGCTTGCTGCATATTGTGAGTAACGATTACGACTGTAAACTGCTCTTTGAGTTCTTTAATCAAATCTTCTACCTGTAGAGTAGAAATTGGGTCAAGAGCAGAACAAGGTTCATCCATCAAAATGACATCGGGTTGTACAGCAATTGCGCGAGCAATACATAAACGCTGTTGTTGTCCCCCAGATATAGATAAACCGCTTTGATTTAGTTTATCTTTAACTTCATTCCATAAAGCAGCACCCTTGAGAGAACGTTCCACTAATTCATCCATATTTCCTTTAAAGCCATTAATCCTAGCTCCAAAAGCAATGTTTTCATAGATTGACTTAGGAAATGGATTTGGTCTTTGGAATACCATCCCAATTCTGCGACGAACTTCTACAGGGTCAACTTTAGGAGAGTACAAATTCTCCCCATTATACAAAACCTTTCCTTCTGCTCTAAATACGTCAATCAAATCATTGAGACGGTTAAAGCATCTTAGTAAAGTACTTTTACCACATCCGGAAGGACCAATAAAAGCTGTTACCTGGTTTTTAGGAATATCCATATAGATATTCTTTAGTGCCAAAAAGTTACCGTAGTAAACATTCAATGCTTCTGTACGTAATACAGTTTCAGTCTCTTGTGCGGTATGAATATCTGTAGCCATGGGAGATTATGCTTATTATATGTCCGAAAGCTTGTCGTCGATTTTCAATCACTCTTTATATACTTGGGAAGAAAGTTTTTTCATTTTGATTTATGACTTCAATCTAACCCAAATTTGACTACCCCTTCATAAATTAGGATTTGCTACGAGTTGTAAAGCGAGCAATTATACTAGCAATCAATACTAGTAGTACCAAAACCAAAGACGCAGCCCAAGCAATTGATTGCTGGTTTTGGTCAAAAGAAGTTGCAAAGTTGTAAACCAAAACAGCTAGGGAAGCAGTTGGTTCGGTTAAACTTCTCAACCAAAAGATAGAGAACAGAGTCGTAAAAATTAAAGGTGCTGTTTCTCCTGCAGCACGGGCGATAGATAAAGTTACGCCAGTTATGATTGAAGGTAAGGCTGCTGGTAACACTATTTGCAAAACTGTTTGATAGTTAGTAGCTCCTACCCCTACAGCAGCTTGTCGCAAATCTTGAGAAACCAACTGCAAAGCTTCGTCAGTAGTTCTAACAATAATTGGCAGCATCAAAATTGATAAAGATACACCACCAGCAATTGCCGAATATCCAACAATTCCAGTTGCAACTAAAAGACCATAAGCAACAACCCCAGCAATAATAGAAGGAACACCGCTTAAAACGTTGGTAGCGAAGCGAATCCAACGAGCTGTTTTTCCCTTACTAAATTCTGTGAGGTAAACTGCTGCTGAAACTCCGATAGGTACGCTGATTAAAGCTCCAATTCCTACCATTATCAAAGTACCGATAATGGCATTACCAAAACCACCAGTTCCAAATTCTCTACCTGCTGCTGGAGGTAATTCTGTAAATAAACTTAATCTCAGGCTACCAAAACCTTTAATTAGTAAGTAAGAAAGTACTAATAGTAAAGGCAGCAAAGCTAACACTCCGCAGACAAAAATCACACCATTCATTACATTATTGAATAGCGTCCGAGGAGAACTAGAAGAGCGATTTAAACTACCCCTTTTGAATCCACCTTGTGGCTGCTCTGAAAAACTAGTCATGATTGAACACACTAATAAATTACAGTCGCTTGACTCGTAATACGATTAACTCTGCCAAAATGTTGACCATAAAAGTCAATATAAACAAAACAAACGCAGCATACATCAAGGAACTCATTTGCAAACCTCCTGCTTCCGCGAATTGATTTGCTAGTAAAGAAGCAATTGTATTGCTTGGAGCAAATAAAGAAGGACTAATTCTATTGGAGTTACCAATCAACATGGTCACAGCCATAGTTTCTCCCATTGCACGACCAAGTGCTAGCATTACAGCACTGACAATACCTGAAAATGCAGCAGGAATAATCACTTTTAAAAGTGTTTCCCAGCGGGTACATCCCAATCCATAAGCCGCTTCACGCAAGTTTTTAGGTACTGAAGCTAATGCATCGCGAGAAATTGCTGTAATAATTGGCAAAGTCATGATTGCCAGAATAATTCCAGCAGGTAATAACCCCGGTCCACCAAGTGCAACTCTTTCAGGAACGCTAAAAATTGGTAGCCAACCGAAATATGTATTTAGGAATTTAGCAACACCTCCCAAAAAGGGAGTCAGAACAAAAATTCCCCACAATCCGTATACAACACTAGGAATTGCTGCTAGCAGTTCTACCAAAAACACTAGTACAGTTCGGATTGATAGAGGCAATATATTTTCGCTTAATAATATTGCGGTTCCAATACCAATCGGTACAGCTATTAATAAACCGATAAAAGAACTTGCTAAAGTTCCGTAAATTTGTGCTAGAACTCCATATTCACTTCTGACTGGGTTCCAAACAGCTGTGGACAAAAAGCCAAGACCAAAGGTCTTTAATGCTTCAATCCCTTGAAAGCCAACCTGAATACCTATCCACACCAAAATTGCAGCAATGAGGAAAGCGAATATTCGGGTTAGCAAAATAAAACTGCGGTCAAGCTGTCTATCTGCTTCAGAACGATTTTTATTTGTTTGTCTACTCTGGGCTGATGATGTACTCATAAAAACTTTACCCATGTAATAGAGAAAATGTGGGAGCGAACCACATTATTTCCTGACTATTTCTCGAATATTGCTTAACTGATTAAACCCTTGATGACAGTTGATTGATTACTTAACGTTGATGGTGTAATCGGGGCTTAATGTATCGGCAGCAGCAGCTACTTTTTCTACAACATTAGCAGGCAAAGGAACGTAACCTAATTCGCTACTAACTTTCTGACCTTCGGTCAAGCCATATTCAATCATTGCTTCCATTGCTTTGGCTTTGTTAGGATCGTCATACTGCTTGTAAGCCAAAATCCAGGTATAGGTAACGATAGGATAAGATTCATCACCTTCTGGATCGGGAAGAAAAGCACGAAGATTTTCGGGTAGGTCAATTGCTCCCAAAGCTTGAGATGCTGCATCATCCCCAGGTGCAATAAATTTACCAGCTTTGTTTTCTAAAGCAGCAGTGTTAAGTCCACCTTTTTTAGCAAAACCGTACTCTACATAACCAATAGCACCAGGTGTTTGATTGATTCTAGCGGTAACACCATCATTCTTAGGAGCGCCAATTCCGGTAGGGAATTGTATCTTTTTGCCATCACCAGGACCATTTTTCCACTCATCGCTAATAGCGCTTAAGTGTTGTGTAAATACAGCAGTAGTACCGCTACCATCAGAACGAGTTACAACTGTAATTTTTTGGTCGGGAAGATTAACACCAGGGTTAGCCGCAGCAATTGCAGGGTCGTTCCAATTAGTAATCTTACCCAAGAAGATATTGGTATAAACCTCACGTGGCAATTTCAAATCCTTAACATCAGGTAAATTGTAAGCGAGTACAACGCTACCACCAGTCATAGGTAGTAACAATACACCTCTTTCTACCTTGGCTATTTCTTCATCCTTCATTGCCACGTCACTGGCACCGAAATCAACTGTACCAGCAGTAAATTGCTTAACACCAGCACCACTACCAATTGATTCGTAGTTGACTCTTAGGTTGGGATACTTTTGATTAAGGTCTTGGAACCAACGCTCGTAAATAAATTTAGGGAAAGATGCGCCAGCACCATCTAATCTTCCACCTAAATCTGATGTGGCACCATCACCAGAACCACCGCCCTCAGTACCAGCTTGTTGGCTGTCACCACAAGCTGCCAAAGCCAAACTAAGTGCTAATACTGAAAAGATTGAAGCTAATCTAGACTTATTCGCTACACTTCTAAAAGAAAACATGGATGTGCAAGTTGAGTAATTTTGCAGATGTCGATTATAATATATAGCTAGTGAGTAAAGATTGGGTTAACAAAGTCAGGTATTTATGTGTACTTGGAATAATTCCGACTAAAATTAATATTTCTTATTCGTAAAAAATTTTCAACATAATTAGTCATAAAAAAGAAATAAATAATACATTAGAACTTTTGTATTATTTGGTGACAGGTAACATTTATTGCATCCAAATTATTTCATTCAAAGTTAAAAAATCAAGCTGCCTAAAAATTATCTGTTTTCTTATCGAATTAGTATTCGACCAATAGGAGTAATCTGAAGGATTCTTGCACTAGGACTACTAAATAGAGAGTAAACATCACGGGTAGGGGAAAGAAGAGTTCCGTAGGTTGGGTTAAGTGAAACGCAACCCAACTCGGGTGTTGGGTTACTCTACGAGAAAGCTCCGCTTACATGACCT
>JBCBHT010000025.1:0-10431 GCA_038525335.1 Cyanobacteria bacterium J06621_15
GACTATAATCTCATTGCAACATGGGATGCAAAGTGGTCTACAAACAGGTGATATAGAATTTGCTAGTTATTGTAATTGGACTGTAGCTATTAATTTATTTTTAAGCGGAAATAATTTAGAAGTTATTAATCGTAATATTTTTAACTATGTCATGCTAACGCAAAAGTTAAAAATGACAGCTGTATCTTTATGCATAAACGCTATCAGACAAGCAATTTTGAATTTTTACAAAGGAGCATTTACAACAAATACTTTAAAAGGTGAGGCTTTTGATGAAGTAGAGATGATAGCTGGTTTTGGTAACAATTCTTCTTGGTTAAGTACTTTGTACTTTGTTAAAAATATTCTCAACTACTTCTTCCAAGACTACACACAAGCAATCGAAAACGCTCGCTTAACCGAAAAATACCAAGAAAGCAATCCCGGATTCTACCTCTACTGCGTCAACAATTACTATTACTCTCTCGCACTACTCGCAAACTATAAAAACGTAACTTCTTCCGAACAAAAACAATATCTAAAAAAAGTCGCCGCAAATCAAAAGAAAATGAAGAAATGGGCGCATCATGCAGCCTGCAATTTCCAGCATAAGTACGATTTGGTGGAAGCGGAAACAGCGCGAATCTGTGCTAAAAATGTCAAAGCAATGAATCTCTATGACCGCGCTATTGCGGGAGCTAAGGAAAACGATTACACCCAGGAGGAAGCGTTAGGGAATGAGCTTGCAGCGCAGTTTTATCTCAATTTAGGTAAGGACAAGATTGCTAAAACCTATATGACTGATGCTTATTACGGCTATATCCGTTGGGGTGCTTTTGCTAAGGTCAAGGATTTAGAAGAACGTCATCCTAATTTAATTATCCGCAGTGAAAGCAGCGCAGCATCAGAACAAGATATTAGCCAAACTATTATTAGTAGTTCTTCGAGGGCTTTAGGTTCATCAACCAACAGCAATAGCATTCTTGATTTAACTACGATAATGAAAGCAAGTGAGGCTATTACCAGCGAAATTGTTTTAGATAATCTTCTTGATAAACTGTTATCTATCATTTTGGAAAATGCTGCTGCTCAAAAAGGTTGCTTAATTTTACTTAAAGACGAGCAGTTATTTATTGAAGCTATTGATAATGACCAAGATAACGATTTAGTTGTACTCCAATCAACTCCTATAGAAGAGAGTAAAGATATTCCATTAAGCGTTATCCATTATGTTGCTAGAACTCAGCAACCTCTAGTGATGAACGATGCAACTCAAGAAGCTATTTATAAAGATGATTCTTACATTCTCCGGGAGCAACCTAAGTCAGTTTTATGCGCTCCTATTTTCTACCAAGGTAAGTTTACCGGAATTGTTTATCTAGAAAATAACCAAGCTACTGGTGCATTTACAAATTCGCGTTTAGAAATTCTTAAACTACTTACCTCACAAGCCGCAATTGCAATCGAAAATGCCCATCTTTACGCTGGTGAACAAGAGAAGTCACAGCAGCTACAAGAATCTTTGGAGACGCTACAACAGACTCAAGCACAGTTAGTACAAACCGAAAAAATATCTTCTTTGGGACAATTAGTTGCAGGTGTTGCTCACGAGGTTAATAATCCTGTTGGTTTTATTGCTGGTAACTTATCTATTGCTAATCAATATATCGAAGATTTATTGGAATTGTTAAGTCTATACCAGGAAAACTTACCTTCCCCACCGGAAGAAATTGAGACTTTTCAAGAAGATATTGACTTAGATTACCTCCTAGAAGATTTACCCAAGATGATAACTTCTATGGAATTAGGAACAGATAGAATTCGTGATATCATGCAGTCTTTACGGAATTTCTCGCGTACTGATAGTGCTGATAAAAAGCCAGCGAATGTTCACGAAGGTATCGAAACAACTCTAATGATTTTGCAACATCGTTTTAAAGCTAATTCAGAACGTCCTAAAATTGAAGTTGTGAAAAAGTATGAGGATTTACCTCTAGTTAAGTGTTATTCCGGTCAATTGAATCAGGCATTTATGAACCTGTTGGCAAATGCAATTGATGCTTTAGACGAGTCTAACGAAGGCAAAACTTACGCAGAGATTGAAAAAAATCCGAATGTTATTACTATCCGTACCTTTGCAGACGAAGATAAAGCAACAATTCGTATTGCTGATAATGGTCCGGGAATGCCAGAAGAGGTCAGAAGTAAACTGTTTAATGCCTTCTTCACCACTAAACCGGAAGGAAAGGGAACTGGTTTAGGACTATCAATTAGTCATCAAATAGTAACAGAAACTCATGGTGGTAATTTATATTGCCTTTCCTCTCCCGGAAATGGAGCAGAATTTGTTATCGAGCTACCTTTGGAAAATGACGGTGAGGAGTTAGGAGTTAGGAGTTAGGAGTTAGGAGTTAATAATTTTTCTACCCCCTCTTCCCCCTCTTCCCCCTCTTCCCCCTCTCCTACTAATCTTTCCCTAAGAAACTCCTGACAATTTCTAAAATTCGTTCGGAAGCGCGACCATCTCCAAAGGGATTAATTGCGTTTGCCATTGTTTCATATGCTGCTGGATTACTTAATAACTGTGCTGCACTAGCTACAATTGTCTGGGTGTCAGTTCCTACAAGTTTTGCCGTACCAGCGCTGACTGCTTCCGGTCTTTCTGTTGTTTCTCTAAGTACTAATACTGGTTTCCCTAAACTTGGAGCTTCTTCTTGTAACCCACCTGAATCTGTCAGCAATAAGTGCGATCGCATTATCGCTCCAACTAGCTGAGCGTAGTCTAGTGGCTCTGTTAAGAAGATTCGGGGATGATTTCCCAACATTGCTTTTAACGGCTCTCTTACCGTAGGATTGCGGTGCAATGGTAACAATAATGCTGTATCTGGGAATTTATCTAATATCTGTAAAAAACTTTCAGCGATACTTTCGAGAGGTTCTCCCCAATTCTCTCTGCGGTGAACGGTAGCTAAAATAACTCGATAATTATTCCATTCCAAACCAGGTACGTTACAGGGAGGTTCGCTTCTCGCGACATTTAACAGCGCATCAATCACGGTATTACCGGTCATGTGAACTTCCCCTAACACACCAGAACGCTGTAAATTTTCTTCAGCTAAAGGTGTTGGTGCAAAATGCAGTTGGGCAATTTGAGAAATTAATCGTCGGTTAGCTTCCTCTGGATAAGGATTATATATGTTATCGGTTCTTAATCCAGCTTCCACATGACCAATAGGAATTTTCTTATAAAAAGCTGCTAAAGCTGCTGCAAAAGCTGTAGTTGTATCTCCCTGTGCCAAAACTAAACTGGGTTCGCTTTCCTCAAATAATTCCTGCAATCCGAGCAAGCTCCGACAAGTAATATCACTCAAAGATTGTTTTGGCTGCATAATCTCTAAATCGCGAGAAGCTTTTAAATTAAACAGTCCCATCACCTGTTCAACCATCTCGCGATGCTGTCCGGTTAAAATCACCTGAGTATCCAAGCTTTCACAAGCTTGGAAAGTTTGAATCACCGGAGCAAGCTTAATCGCTTCCGGACGAGTACCTAAGATAATACAAACTCGCTTCATAAATTAGTCATAATTCACTATTTAATAGTCAATAGTCATTATGATAAGAAGATTCGTCAATAGCTCGCTGCGACAATTTTAGAATTTGGGAATTTGGGAACAGGGAATTGGGAGACAAGGGGAGAAATAATTTTAGTGCTTAACTCTTAAATCTTAACTCCTAACTCCTAATTCCTAACTTCTAACTATTCCCTACTCCCTATAAAAATGAAAAAACCCGGCTTGACCGGGCAGTTGCACTGTTTGTCGAATTTAATAAAGATGGCTACTAGTTAATAGTCACAAATTACAAAGATTCCACTTCGCAAGTTAAAGGACAAGCTGCATAAACAGTTGCGTTTAACTGCTCTTCTTCTCCATGCAACCAACTTAACCATTTCATTTCTGTGGGATGAACGCCTCGAAGTGTTAACACTCCAGCACCAATTACTACTGCTAGAACATTAAACATAATTAAACTACCTGCTACAACCAAAACTGCGCTAGCTGGCATTACAGATTGCAGAACAATAGAAAGCAAACATCCAACCGTAGCCATTAAAACCACTAAAGGAAAACCGACAACCAGCAAGCATACTGCCAGTGTAAAAGTCCATATCAAAAAGCTTTTTATGATTAATAATGAGTAGGTTTTTCCCATATCGGTAGTTTGTGACAAAGCCATTATTTTTTCCTCCAAGAGTACAATATATAGTTTGAAAACGAGTGATTATTTATTAGATCCCACCGGGATCAATATATTCAACATTCATAGAAACCAAGTATATATAAATCGACTGTGAAAATGAGCATTTATTTAACAAACTTTACAGTTAATATTTCGTAATTATGTATCGGCTTTTTTGAATGAATTATCTAGCTAATCAGTTTTTATCATCTACCAAAAGGCATACGGGCTAATGCAAACTTGATAATTAATACTTTAGATAGAAGTTTTGACCTTGGTTTACTTTACATTTCTTATTAAAATTAGTACTGATTCTAATAAATTTCACTTTTTTTTAATAAATGAAGAAGAGAAAAGAGTTAGGAGTTAAGAATTAGGAGTTTAAATTAGGATTAGAGTTAATAATCACAAATTAACAATGCCCTATGCCCCATGCCCAATTCCCAACTATTATTAATTTTTCTAATCGAAATAAAATTATTCAAAACAACTGTACTATAAATGTCATATTAAAGCTTATATAGCGTTACGTAATTAGAATTTGACCTTTAACCTTTATGTAGCGCTATAGTTATTTTTTTGTTGCATCTTAATCTATTAGTGTCATGCCCAAACGCCTACTCATAGTGGAATCTCCCGGTAAAGTTAAGAAACTGAGTAAAATTTTGGGAAGTGAGTGGATTGTTCGCGCTAGTTGCGGTCATATTCGAGAACTGAGCAATGAAGGTGAAGATTCTCTAGGCTTTACTATGGATGGTAGTAATGTGCGTTGTCGCTATATTCCGCGCAGCCAGCAAGCGAAGGAAACTATTAGTAAGTTAAAAGCTGCGGCTAGACAGGTTTCGGAAGTGGTTTTAGCTACTGACCCCGATAGAGAAGGGGAAACTATAGCTTGGCATCTTAAGGAAGCTTTGGGATTAAGAGAACCGAAACGAGTTGTTTATACTGAAATTACCGAATCTGCGGTCCGGTCTGCTGTGGCTAGACCGAGAAGGCTTGATGCTAATTTAGTTGGTGCTGGATTGTGTCGAGACTGCTTAGATAAATTAGTTGGTTATAAGGGTTCTCCCTTGGTTTGGGCTTTGAATAATGGTGCAAAAAGTGTCGGAAGAGTTCAAAGCGCAACTCTACATTTAATATGTCAGCGAGAAAGAGAAATTCTCAGTTTTGTACCGCAAGATTATTGGAGTGTTTGGGTCGATTATGCTGAAGGGTTTCGCGCTTTTTACAAGGGAATGGTAAATTCTGCTGACAATACAGCACAGCAGGATAATCAAGAGAATGATGACACGGTGGTTAAAAAATCAGAAAAAGCCGAATCCACTCGCGTACTTTTAGAAGCTGAAGCAGACCGTTTGGTAGCAGAAGCAAAAAAATATCCCCATCAAATTATTAAATACGAAGGTAAGACCACCTACCGTCAACCACCACCACCTTTTATTACTTCTACATTGCAACAAGCTGCTGGTTCTAGATTAAAATTTGCTCCTGAAAAAACCATGCAGGTAGCGCAAAAGCTGTATGAAGCTGGTTTAATTACCTACATGCGGACGGATTCGGTAATGTTAAGTCCCGAGTTCTGCGACAGCGTTAGGAAATGGTTGGAGCAAAACGACCCGCAAAATTTACCCAATAAAACAGCAAGACATCGCAGTAAAAAAACTGCTCAGGAAGCTCACGAAGCGATTCGTCCTACTAATGTATTTCGTCCTTCAACTGAGTTACGAGTAGAATTATCTGCCGACGAATTTAGTTTATATGTATTGATATGGAAAAGAGCGGTTGCTTCTCAATGTCGTCCCGCTCAGCTTCGTAAAACTTTGGTAATAATTAAATCCGGTGAAATATTATGGCAAGCGAGGGGACAAATTGTTGAGTTTCTCGGCTATGCTAAATACTGGGCAAATTTGAGTAAAGATACACTTTTACCAACTTTAGAACAAGGACAAATTTTAACTTTAGAAAATGCCGGTCACGACAAGAAACAGACTCAACCACCACCAAGATACAGCGAACCGAAGTTAGTTCAGTTAATGGAGCGTAAAGGAATTGGTCGTCCCAGTACTTATTCTCCGACAATCGCGACTTTGAAAAAACGCGGTTATGTACAGTTAACAAAGTCGAATTTACAGCCGACAAATTTGGGTTTAGAAGTAGATGATTTTTTACAAAAAGCTTTACCAGATTTATTAAAAACCGAATTTACCGCACAAATGGAAAATGCGCTCGATAGCATTGCTTCAGGAAAACAACCTTGGCAGAAATATCTTACTAATTGGAATCAAGATTATTTTGCACCAGCTTTAGTAAAAGCGAAAACTGTACCCATTGCTGCATCGAATGGAAACAAAAATTATCAGAATACCGAACGAAAATATGATAAATCTAGAACTCGCTGTCCAGAATGCAATAATCATTTAGCAAAAATTAAGAGCAACAAAGTTAAAAAGAAATATTTTCTCAAATGCGTCAGCGGTTGTGAAAACGTGGTTCTATTTTGGAGCGATTACAACAAAAAATGGCAAGCTCCACGTTCAAAAGATGATAAAACCCCTGTAGCTAAAAAACCTCCAGGAAAAATTACCGAGCATCCCTGTCCGGTATGTAAAAAACCTTTGGAAGAATACACTTATACAAAAGAAGGACAAAAGAAAACCATGTTACGCTGTTCGGATTCCAAAGCAAGAACAGATAAAAAACATAAAGAAGCCGTTTATTTTAATACTGCAAAAGGTTGGTGGAGTCCGAAGTTTGGGAATTTGTAAGAATTGGGAATTGGGATTGGGCATTGGGCATTGATGATAGATAATTGATAATGGGAACATCTCGCTCCCCATCTCCTTGTCCCCTTGTCCCTCATCTCCCCACTTGTTACTCCCTACTCCCTCTCTTGAAAAGTTGCTCTTGGGGGAAACCCCCAAGACCGCACTTTTCGCTACTCCCTACTCCCTTTCAGTATTAAGAAACGAAACTAAAAGATTGACTTTTCTTATTCCATTTGGTCTTTTAGTCTTTTTTGCCATCTTAATACTCTTTCCCATCTTTGCTGGGGTGAACTCAATTTCTGAGAGAGGACTTTCTCACTTATTGGTTTAAATATAGGTTCAATCTCATCGAATACTTCTAAAGGATTTTTTCCATAAATTGTCGGAATAAAAGGAATTTTACCTATAATATTGTCTTTATGCTTCGCTTCAAAAGCTTCAACTTCTGGAAACTGATTGAGACATTTATTCAAAACATAAACTACGGGAATTCCTAATTCTTCATCGATAGCGCGGATATCTTCGGAAATCGCAATAGCATCGGGAGTTGCTTCCACTACCACAACTACCACATGGGCACCAATGGGTAAACCAAATCTACCAACATCTTCCCCACCACCGCAGTCTGCTAGTACAATTCCATTTGTAGATAAAGCTAACCAAGCTTTTAACGGGTTCAATGTAGCGTGAGAACACCGGTTAGAATAAAGTTCTTCCTTACGCAAAGCACTTGTTCCTACGGACATTAATGCAAGTTTTTCGTCAAGAGATTTGATGTACTTTTGAGTAAAAGAGTCCGGTGATTCAACTGAAAAATTCTTAACTCTATCGAAGGTCGTACCGTAAAAATCGCGGTAAAGTTGCTCGGAATCCAGTTGCTGAAACTCGTAAAAATCCTGCTCTGCTTGAGTCATCAAAGGAAGTTGCCTTAACTCCTCTTCTCCATATCTCAAATAATGACCAGCAAGATAGCGCGAAAGTGACCTATTAGTATCTGCATCCGCTACAATCATTGCTTTATCTAACTTTCTCAAACTTTGGATTAGACCCAATGAAGTAAAAGTCTTACCGGTTCCACCTTTACCCATTAAAGCTATGACAAGTTCTTGATTAGAAGATGCATTAACTGTATTTATAGTCATTGCGATATCTTAATACTGAAGAAATATTTGTTCTAGTGATAATGATAATCATTATAAATCGCAAAGACAAGTAGTGCTTAACTCAATCAAACAAACACTGATTATAACTATATGTTAGAAAAACTACCTTTAAGCAAAGTTTTACATATTTTATTTATTTTTATTAGTGTATCAATTTATGGCTGTAATAACTCAGATGCAAATAAAACTACTTCTTATACAACAACTGTAACTACCACGACAATAAAAAAAGATTCATCGCAAAAAGATTTACCCAAAGTAGTGGCAACAACAAGTGTTTTATGCGATTTAACAAAACAAATTGCTCAAACAACAATTAATCTTACTTGCTTAACCCCACCATCAATTAGTCCAAAAGTTTATCAACCGACACCCCTCAACCAAGAAGCGATAAATCAAGCTAAAATAATTATTTTTAACGGCTACAATTTAGAGCCAGGATTAGAGAAATTTATTCTTTCCAGTAAAAATAAAGCTCCGAAATTACCAGTAGCAAAAATTGCCGTACCTTCACCATTAATGATAACTAGAAATGGTAAAAAAATTGCCGACCCCTACGTATGGCACAATGTAAAAAATACTGTCAAAATGGTAGATGTAATCAGTATTAATTTAGTCCGAGAAATACCTGAAAATGCTAAATTTTATAAAAGTAATACAAAAAAAATAAAAAAACAGCTTTCAGATTTAGACACTTGGATAAAAGCCAGAATTGAAAGTATTCCTCCGAAGAAACGTACTTTAGTCACAACTCATAATGAGATGGCTTATTACGTTCGTGCTTACGGTTTGAAATTAGCAGGAACCTTGAGATTTATAAGTCCTACAGAACAAACTTCGGAGACAAAAGTTAAGCTATTAGCAAATACACTAGCAAAAACCCAAATACCGACAATATTTGCTCAGCCTACAATTAGTCCTCAATTAATCAAAGACGTTGCCAAACAAGCACAGTTAAATATATCCCAAAGACAGCTTTATACAGAAAACCTTGGTTTACCAGGAAGCGAAGCAGATACTTATCAGAAGATGATGACAGCTAATACAAGAACAATTTTAGAAGGATTACAAGGGACTTATTTGAGATTTGAGAAATAGGTAATTGGTAATTGGTAATTGGTAATTGGTAATTGGTAATTGGTAATTATTAACTTCTAGCTTCTCCTACTTTTGACCTTTGACCTTTGACCTTTGACCTTGAATTGATGATCCACATCCTTCGGATGAAAATTGTTAATTGATAACTGATAACTGATTATGATTTGCGAACTATGCGAGAGGGATTTGGAGAAATTGACGGTTCATCATCTGATTCCCAAACATAAAAACGGTAAACATGGCCCGAGAATTAATATTTGCTCTGCTTGTCACAAGCAAGTTCATACGCTGTACGATAATAACCGTTTAGCGAAGGAATTAAATACTGCTGATTTGCTCAAAGATGAACCGCAAATGCAGAAGTTTTTGAAATGGGTGAAGAAACAGAAAACTGATAGGAAAGTTCAGGTGAGAGGGAAGAGGAAATGATTTTGTATGGGAGGGGGTAGAGGGGGAAGAGTGGGTAGAGGGGGTAGAAAATTAATTGAGTTAGGGAGTGAGGGGAAATTTCATACTTCTTACTTGTTACTTATTACTCATTACTTTTTACTCCTAACTCCTAACTCTAACTTTATTCACCATCCCCAACTACCGGGAATCCCTTTAAATGGACCAACTACATCTTTTGTTATCCAACCACCGTAAAAGTTTCCTGGTTGTGGTTCGACTTTTTCACCATCCACGTAACAAGCATCCATTGGATGAGCGTAAAAAGTTACGTAATCTTTAAGTGGTAAAAATGTTTCTGTAGGATTGGTATAAAACCAAGCTACGTTCTGTGCTTGTTTATCGCCGACTTTGATAGTGTAATAATTAGCAATTCCTTTCCACTCACAAATGCTTGAATGGGGTGTTTGAATTAAATATTCCATTTTTATGTCTTCTGGTGGAATATAGTAGCTGGGGGGATGACTGGTTTCGATGACACGCTTGGCTCTTTTTGTATCTGCGATGGTTTCACCGTTGAAGATAATTTGAATGTGTTTATCGGTATCTTGTAAAACTGCAGGACGGGGATAATCCCATACTGATTCTTGTCCGGGTTCTGGTTTTATCGGTTTTGGTCTGCTAAACATTTTTATATCTGGGAATTGGGAATGGGGTATTGGAAAGTTTCCGATACTTATTTTAATACTAAGAATTATATTAATAGAAAATAAAACTTAAATGAAACAGACTTCTCACCC
>JBCBHT010000025.1:10530-44779 GCA_038525335.1 Cyanobacteria bacterium J06621_15
CACCACTGAAGGTTGACGATAAAAGAAGTCGGGTTTCTTTTGATAGATATACATTACCTACCACAATTGTTGTAGAAATCCGACTTATTACCCACCACTGAAGGTTGACGATAAAAGAAGTCGGGTTTCTTTTGATAGATATACATTACCTACCACAATTGTTGTAGAAACCCGACTTCTCACCCACTAAACGTTGACATACCATCGCTACCGAAGATATAAAAGTGATTATTATAAGCGTCGTTTAAAATGCCAAATAGAAAAATTCAATTCATACCAGGGAATTACTATCATCTCTACAATCGAGGCAATAACTATCAGAAGATTTTTTTTGAATATAGAAACTATTCATTCTTTATATCCTTAATTAAACGACATCTGCTAAATAAGAATATTGATATAATTAGTTTTTGCTTAATGCCAAATCATTATCATCTTTTGATACATCTAAATCAAGAAAATCTTTCGCAAGCTATGCATAGCTTCTCTGTAGCCTATACAAAGTCAATTAATAAGCACTTTAAACGGGTCGGTTCACTATTTCAGGGTCGCTTTCAAGCAAAACAGATAGATACTGATGAATATTTATTACTCTTATCTCGCTACATTCATTTAAACCCAGTTAAAGCTAATTTAGTTATGCACCCTCAACAATGGGAATTTTCAAGTTATTCAGAATATCTTAATTTACAAGATAATAACTTAGTTAAAGCTGATAAAGTCCTCAAATATTTTTCTTCCTCACACGAATATCAACAATTTGTTGAATCTTTTCAAGATAAGGATACGCAAATAATCAAACATTTAATTCTCGAATAAACTAATTAAAGAAGTCGGGTTTCTTCTCGTAGATATATATTAACTGCAACAATTGTCATAGAAACCCGACTTGTCACCCACCACTAAAGGTTGACAATTAAAGAAGTCGGGTTTCTCCTCATAGATGTATATTACCTGCGACAATTGTCATAGAAACCCGACTTCTGAATCAACACCCAAACCCTGACAAAAAAAATCAATTAGCGGAATAAATCAGGATTCAATCTATTACCACTTTGAGATGGACGAGATTGAGTACGAGTTTTCTTAACGTTTCTCATTAATTTACCGTTTCCACCATCTTGCTTATCTAAAAATGGCTTTAATTGAATAGCATCTTTGGATACTGCTGCACGCTTTCCGTTACCAAGTAGGGTTCTACCCAAGTTAACCGCGTCTTCTAATCCACCACCTCTGTAAGTGTTAACACCAATGGTTGATTGTCCGCTGTCTGCTGAAACTAAGTTTTGGAACACGTCGTTACGTACTTGGAAAGCGTCTCTACCGGGAGGAACTGTTAGTACTAAACGACAAGATGGATCTGCTTCGCTGGTAACACACAGAACGTCATACCCATTTAAGGTTGAGGTACGAAGTTCTAACAAACCATCTGGACGATAGGTTTCTAAGCGCTGAGCAATTGTAGTACAACGTCTTTGTGAATCCCAACCACCACCCAATGCTTGAGGAGTAGCCCAAGCGAATAGTTGATTTGGCTGACTTTGAGGAGAATACATAACGGTGTAACCGTTGGTATCCATCTGACAGCTAAACCGAGTTGCTGTGTCAACTCTTTGTGAAGAACTGCTTGTGGTTGTTGTAGTTGATGTTCCTGTTGGTGTGGATGTTCTGGTTCTGGTTGTGGTCGAAGTCCCTCTTGGGGTTGTGGTGGTTCTACCGCTTCCTGTTGTGGGTACTACAACAGCATCGCTTGAAGAGTCGTATTGTGCCATTGCAGGGGTGTTACCGAATAATACCGATACAGCCAAACCACCGAGACATAAAAGCTTCAAAGGTCTAGATGACATTTATCATCCTCCTGTAAAATTTATTGGGAGTTTCTTTGTTGTAGTGACGAAGATTTTTTGTAAATGATTCGCTAGTCGATTGATTGTGTGGGCACTTGTGTAACTGGCATAGTATTTTCAGTTTGTAGTAAAAACTTTAGTCTTTGGGAGAGGGGGAAGAGGGGGAAGAGGGGGAAGAGAGGGTAGAAGGGGTAAAAATTCTTAACTCCTAACTCCCTACCTCTAACCTTTGACCTTTAACCTTTAACCTATTCCTTTTCCTTTTCTTCCTGTGGCTTTTTCTCTACTTGGTCTTTTTTGTCTTCGTCTTCGTCTCGGTTTTCTTTTTCTTCTCTCTCTTTCATTATTTGTTTGACTTTATCTTTGATTTGCTGATGCTTTGCTACTCCTTCGTAAGCGTAGCGATTGTAACCGTTGGTAGAAATCAATTCTTCTAAATAACTTACTCTTTCAGCACCTCCGGGGTGGGTAGATAACCATGCAGGGGGAGCGTTTTTCTGCTGTTTTTTCATGGTTAGGGTTAAGTTACGTAAACCATCAGCAGCGTAACCACCTGCTGTTAACAATCTTGTCCCCAATCTATCTGCTTGACGCTCCATGTCACGGCTGTAATCAAAGGTAAGTATTCTACCTACTGTTCCTCCTCCATAGGGAATATACTGAGTTACGTTGGCGATTAAATTCCCTTGAGTTACTAATTGAAATCCGTGAGACAGTACGACGTGAGCTAGTTCGTGTCCAATCAATCCAGCGATTTCTGCTTCCGATTTTGTTTTGGCGATCGCACCGGTGTGGATGAAGATTTTTCCACCAGGAAGGGCGAAGGCATTCAGACTGTTGTCTGGTATAACAAAAAACTCGTATTCAAATTCGTTTCTACCCGCGATTTTTGCGAGCTTCTGTCCAATTTCATTGATATAGGTGTTTACTTCTTTGTCTTTGATTAATGGCATCCGCTTTTTAGCTTGTTTGGCTACGGAACGACCTACACCTTTTTCACCTTTCATTAAGAGCATGGTGGAGTCTAGAGCGGAGAAGGGACCGAGGAGGCTACCTGTTGTAGCGTAACCTACAACTCCTGTAATTACGTTAGCGATAGCGTTTCCTCTGGTTTCTCTACGGATATAGGAGGTGTATTTTTTTAGCTTTTCGTCTGCAAGTTGAGTAAATTCGGGAGCTTGAGGGTTTTCTGGATTGAGCATGGCAAATTGACGCGCTGCCAAGGAAGCCTGCATCCATTTTTTCTCGTCGGAGAGCGCATTTACTCTTGCTTTAACTAATTCTGGCTGATTTGAATAAAGCGATGTTGCTCTTTCAAGTACTTGCAGAGCTTTTTCTTCTTGACCGTATTTTTTCAGAGATTGAGCGTATGTAATATTTCCCGGAATAAACTCGGGATATTTTTCGACTAAAAGTTTTAATGGTACTAAAGTTTTTGTTCGTAAATTACTGACGATTCCCGCTTGAGCTTCTCTCCAATAAACTTTACCAGCAGGAGATAGTTCTGCGGGATTATTTATCGCTGTCTTCGGTGGCTGGATTTGGGATGTATTTGTGAAGGAATCTTTAGCTTCACGATATACTTTTTGCGCTTCGGCTATCTTCCCTGCTTGATAAAGCTTGTCTCCTTGAATCAGTTTTTGCTGACGAGCAATTTCTTCGGGAGTTGGCTTTTGTGCTTCTTCAGTTTTTTCTGAGTCTGGTTTTTTCTTATCGGTGCTTTCTTCTGCAGATGCTTCTGGCTTTTTATTATCGGTAGATTCTGGAGATTTTTTTTCTTTAGGAGTTTTGATAATTACAGCAGGTTCTTTTGCCAGAGTAATTTGAGGAGATTGAGTCAGGATAATAAATACAGAAATGCCTAGTGAGATTAACACCCAGTTTAAGGCAAGTATCAATGACTTCCATTGACGTTTCATGACAAGCTTTTTATGCGACGGAATTGTATACTTCCTAGTCTAAGAATGATAGCAATTTCACGCAAAGCTATCTGAAAAACTTAACATTGTTTTATTGGGAACTTAATTTAAATGTGAAGGGAATTGGGGATTGGGGATTGGGGATTGGTAAAGAGTTGCATCTAACTTCTAACTGGGAGCAACGCGATTTTGTGAACTTGGGGTAAAATTCTCAATTAAATTAGTCAATTCCCTTGGGGGGGCAACGCTCCATCTGTGAATAGAAGCAGCTGAGGATGCTGGTTGAGAATCTGACTTTACTTGAGCAGAAAATGCCTGTATTTATTATATGGTAAGCTTTTGGGCATTAAATTTGAGATGAAATCATTTTCTTTACCCCCCCTGCTACCCCTGCTCCCCCTGCTCCCCCTGCTCACCCAAATGCGTATATCTCACTTTTTCGCGTTGCTCCCCTTCTAACTTCTAACTTCTAACTTCTAACTTCTAACTTCTTACTTCTTACTTCTTACTTCTTACTTCTTACTTTTTACTTCTTACTCCCTATTTTTTAATTTATTGACAAAAAATACTGAAATCATGATAATATTTATTTGGTAGAAAAGGTGCGCGCATTTATAGTCATAGAAATCATTAATTTGAATGGCTTCAAGAAATTTGAATCATTCAAACCTTTGATAAAGAAATCTTAGTTCCTTCTTTTTAGATTGCTCAGATGGCAAACCGTTTCAAGGACAAGCCTGGTTCTGGGGTAGCGGTAGGGGAAGGATTTGCTTTTCCCTGAGTTTGAGGTAAAGGAGAAGCAGAAATTTGCGGAGGTATTACTTCAACTTCAACTTGAGGTGAAGGAGAAGCATAAACTTCAGGAATTGTAGGAAGTTCTATTTGAGAAGCGGGTGCAATGTCGCTTTGGGGTGTTGCTTCTGCTTGGGGTGTCTGCTGGGTTTGAGGTGTTGAAGTTGGTTGTGGTGTTGGAGTTGGTTGAGCAACTGGAGTTTCGGTTGGCTTTGGTGTTGCTGCTGATTTTTCTGATTCGGGTTTTTCTAGCTGTGGTGATATTGCTGATTGAGTTTCGTTCTCGGGTGCTGTAGTTGGCTGTGGTGTTGGTGTGGATTGAGTTTCTGCTTTGGGTGTTGCGTTTGGCTGTGGTGACAAAGTTGGCGATGATTCATTTTCAGGGATTGGATATGGTGAAGTGGGTACGGTATAAAAAAAGTTTTTGTCTTCTAATAAAGGTTTAGCAGTAGGAACTACAACGCTGGTATCTGAAGTTTGTACTGGTGATGGAGTCGGTGATGGTAATATCGAATCTTTATCTTTTTCTATATCTTCTTTTATTGCAGGTGTATCAGGTTCTAAAGGAATGGTTTCTGGCTTTTCTGCTCTTGGTTCATCTTTTGGTTTATTCTCTTCTTCTTTGTCCTTATCTGATTGTTCTGCTTTTGAAGGATTGTTGATTTCTTCATCAACTGAATCTGAGACTCCAGGGTTTGAGGTTTCGGGTGAACTATCTTCTCCCTTATCCTTGACTGGAATCGCTGAATCTGTTGTTTTAGGTGTCGGTATTGTCGGTTCTGGGCTATCTTCGTTTTTATCTTTCTGTAATTTAGGTGATTCTGAAGATGGTGGTTTTTCTGCTTGTGGTGTAGCAGTTACAGATGCAGGAGACTCATCTTTTGTATCTTCTTTTTTATCTTCGGATACTGGTATAGAAATAGAAGGTAAAGGTTCTTGCTTATTTTTTACTTCTGGAGTGACAAAGGTAGGGGAATGAGGCTTTTTCTCAACTACAGATGCTTTTGAAGCAGGCTGAGTTTTTTCACTAACGGGTTTGGGTTTATATTCTAATACCGGTTGTCGAGTTTTATTAATTTTTTCTTTTAATTTAGAATTTTCCTTAGTTTCAGACGTTTTACTAATATCTCTGAAAAATAAACCGATAGGAAAAGACCTTAGAGCAGGATAATCAGAGCTACCTTCTTTTCTATTCGCAGAAGGTGAAAACGTGGGAGGAGGATTTAGTTTGAAAGTCTCAGGTTTTACAGAGGGATTTATTTTTTGAACAGTAGCTGGAATTTCTTTAGTTTGAACGGGTTCATTACCATTGGAACTAGATTGAAAGAAATTCCAACCAAACACTCCCAAACTAAAACCAACACCCATTAAACCAGCTAATCCTAAAGTTTGAAGTGCCGGACGTGGTTGACGAACGGTTGATGGTAAAGTAACCGGTGGAACCTCATAAGCTGAGGAAGTCTTCGGTTTCACTGCTACCGGGGATTGCAGCGCTGCTAAAGCTTCTGCTGCTGTTTGATAGCGCTGACTAAAGTGATGACGTACCATTCCTGTCAAAACATCAGCTAATCTATCGCTGACTTTGGCACAATCGCGCCAAATTAATTCACCGTTGTTGGGATTAAATGGTAAATCACGAGGGGATATTCCAGTCAAAGCTTGAATACCGAGCATTCCTACAGCATAAACATCGCTACACAATCTTGGTTTACCATTAGCTTGTTCGTCTGGCATATAGCCAGGAGTACCAATAATCAAAGTAGAATTGACATCCCCTTGTTCGTTTTTTGCCAAACCTTTGATTTCCTTAACCGCACCAAAATCAATTAGCACGATTTTACCGTCTTCACGGCGGCGCATAATATTCCGCAACTTGATATCGCGGTGAATCACATTATTTTCGTGAACAAAACTTAATACTTCTAAGATTTCCTTTAAAAGTTTAATTACCATTGCTTCGGTCAGTCGATGGCGTGGTTTGATTTCCTTGGTTAAATCATGTCCATCAACAAACTCTTGAACTAAATAAAACTCATCATTCTCCTCAAAATGCGCGAACATTTCAGGAATTTGTTTGTGTCCCTTACCCAAGCGGTAGAGTACCTGTGCTTCTCGATTAAACAACTTTTTGGCAATCTGTAAAATTGTGTTATTTGAATGCCGAGTTTTGAGTTGTTTGACAACACATTTAGGATTTCCTGGCAAATCCATATCTACCGCGAGATAGGTGACACTAAATCCACCGCGTCCCAGTTCCTTTAGAATTTTGTAGCGATTACGGAGAATCGTGTCTGTGAGCATCAGCTTAACCTATCAGCAACTAAGAATGCCCTTAATATTGACAAAGAACATTTTTTCATTCAGTTCATATAATGACTAATCTATTATGAGAAAGCAAATTAATTATAGATTTACCCCTTAGAGAAGATTGTCGTTAAGGAACCGTTAAATTTCTAAAAAGTAATTTTATATTGAATTTTTGAATTTATTCTACCGTGTTTTATCTCAGAAGGGGAAAGGGCTTGTCCCTGCACTGGATAATAACCCTCAAATATCAATCGTATAACCTGTTACTTGCATCTTAATATATTTTTGACTTTTTTTCTTAACTGTCTTGAGTAGCTACCGTGTATAAAATATTTATAATCGAGATTACAAGATTCTAAATATGAACAGTTTCATCCATTGAAATACTGATTTTTTGAGCCAAACAAGTTACAAATTAGGATTATAAATACTATCATCATCAGTAATAATTTTATATAACTTAATTGCCTTAGTTAGGTAATGGGTAATGGGTAATTGGTAATGGGTAACCTGCAATAAAAGTTTTTAGTTTACTCACTACTCACTACTCATTACTCATTACTCATTACTCATCACTCATTACTCATTACTCATCACCGCATCCAGTAACTTATCTCCACCAAAGCGAATCACGTCAGTACAGGGTAATCCGGTTTCGGATTCGATTTGTAAAATTGCTTGTTTTGCTGTGGTTTCATCACTGTTACGAGTATTTAAAGCAATCCCAGCTATAGGTACTGACGCAAATGCACCAGCTGCAGTGGCAACCATTTCATATAATTTAACAACTTCGGCTAAGGGTGGAATTGGTACCCCTTCAATAACTTCGTTTTGTCCGAGACGATGTACCAAAATCATGTGAGTAGGTTGGGAACCACGTATTAAAGGTAGAGTTGCGGTTGAACTCGGATGGAGTAAGGAACCTTGTCCTTCAATATGTAAAATATCGTAATTTTTACCGTAGCGCATTACCACCTGTTCAACAGCACGAGCAGCAAAATCTACTCTGACCGAATCCAAAGGTACACCATCACCTTCTAACATTAAACCGGTTTGTCCGGTCGCGAGAAACTTGGTACGCAAACCTCGCAGTCGTGACAGATGATTTAATTCTAAACTTGCGGACATTTTACCAACAGCCATGTCGGTTCCTACGGTCAATACCCGCTTACAAGCAAGATTTCTTGCTCCGAGGGTACATACACCCGAAACCGATGGTTCTTTACGAATATCCCAAATTAACTGACCTGGTTTCAATAAAGTCTTTAGTTCTGGACTTTTACCCAAGGGAGTATGTAAACCGTTGACAATGGACATTCCTCCCACCAAAGCATCTTTGATTTCGTGCCAGTAATCATCCGGTAAACTACCACCTTTGGGAGCAATACCGATTACCAAAACCTGTGGCTTAAATTGAAGCGCATCTTTTACAGAAGCAGCAATCGGCACATCGCGCTTGATACCGGTCAGTTCAGGTATTGACTGTCCCGGACAATCGCGGTCGATAGCAACAACTATCGGCGCATCACTGTAACGTAACAAAGATAACCCAGTTTTTCCACGAGTTCCGCGAATTCCCTCATGTAATAAAACGGCAATTTTCTGATTAAGCGGCAAACGCACTCCGTTGTACTCCCAACCCTGGTAAATTATTCGGTAAAATTTTACCCTCTTCAATTAATGCACCTACAAACGGGTCATCAATCAAATTCAGGTGACTATCCAAGTCTAAATAATCAGCTAATGGTGCAAGCTGTGCGAGAGCGGTATTTGCTAAAGTACTATCGGAATAGCAGCCGAACATTACCTGTAAACCGCAGCTACGGGCTGTATTTATCATCCGCATCGCTTCGGTTAAACCCCCGGATTTCATCAACTTGATATTAACACCATCAGCGCATTCTGCTAGATACGGAATATCAGCACTAGTAAAGCAGCTTTCATCTACAAAGATAGGTATAGGGGATGACTTTTTTAATTCAACTAATTGTTTTTCTCGTCCCTGTTTCAAAGGTTGCTCAATATAATTTACACCCATATCCGCAAGTATCAAAGACATCTGTTGAGCATCTTCTAGGCTCCAACCACCATTTGCATCCACGTATAAATCCGGGTATGGTGCTTCTTCTCTGACAGCATCGAGCATTTTTTTATCTGCTTCAATTCCTCCAGGGCTGCCCAATTTTACTTTTAACATTTTGACATCCATAAATTCCAGCCAATTTCTGACTCTTTTCTTAGCATCTTGAGGGGAACTAATACCGATAGTTACAGAAATCGGTTTAATGACACTTCTATCAAGTCCCCACATTTGCCATAAAGGTAAACCAGCACGTTTTCCCATCCAGTCCTGTAGAGCTGTATCGATAGCAGCTTTAGCAGCAGAAGGGATTTGTGCTTTAATTAAAACCTGTTCGATTTGCTGACGCTCTGAAGGGTGTTTGTCAAGTAGACTAGGAGATATTTGCAAGATAGATTTTTGAATAGTTTGGGTAGTTTGTGGATAATTACCAACACTAAAAGGTGATGCTTCTCCCCAACCTTCGATACCATCTTCCGAGATTTTTACCCATACATTAGTTGTTTTTGCAGTGGTTCCGCGACTAATAGTTAAAGGAAAGCGTTTATTTACAGTAAATACTTCTATATCTATTTGCATAATTAAGGATTGAACTTTGGTAATTATTTCAAATATATAGTTAAAATATCCTATGTTCACCGTTTCTTATGGGTGCAGATTTTATTTTAAGCAGATAATAAATAATAGTTAATAAATAGTAATTTGATATTCGATACCAAGTTTCGTGAAAAATAATCAACAATATTGTTAGTATATTTAAGTTTGTTTTGGCTTAAACTTGTCAAAAAATTACACTGCTCTCTAAATTTATTTATGGGTATAACCGTAAATCAAAAGACTAGAATTAAAAATTGCTTAACCTCTATATTTAACGTGTAACCTGTGATGACTAGCCTAGAAAAGTGGAATACTTTACAATCAGAAATGGCATTAAACCACCCTTGGTGTAAAGTCAGAAGAGATAAAATAAAATTACCGGACGGAAAAATAATCGATGACTATTTTGTTAATATTAGACCAGATGTAGCGATTGTTTTACCTATTACTCATAATCAAGAAGTTGTATTTGTTAAACAGTATAGACATGCTGTGGGCGATTTTTTTATTGAACTTCCTGCCGGTGGTTTTAATGCTGAACAAGAAAGCGGTGAAGTAGCTGCTATTAGGGAACTTGAAGAGGAAACTGGTTACGTTGCATCAAATATAAAGAAGATAGCAACTTTTTACGATAAACCGAGTAAGGATACGAATCAATTACATCTATTTTTAGCAGAAAACGTTGTCAAAACGGGTAAATTGAAGTTGGATATTACGGAAGAAATTGAGGTAATATTAATTCCCGTTGATGGGGTTATAGAGCAAATTAAAAAAGGTAAAATTTGTGTCGCTGGTACTGTCGCAGCTTTATTTTTAGGTTTGAATTTGATTAAATAAAATGGAGCTAGGAGTTAGGAGTTAGGAGTTGGTAATCGGTAATTGGTAATTGATGATCCACACCCTCCGGGTGAACAACTGATGATCCACATCCTCCGGATGAACAACTGTTAACTGTTAACTGTTCTCAAGCACACTGTTTTTAAAAGATTCATGCTTCCTGGAGAATTAGCTTCAATTACTAATACTTTATCTTTGAATTTAATTTTCCATTCTGGTTGTGATGAAATTTGTCCGTTTCTACAAGCATCTGTGATTCCAATTCGTTCGCGGGTTTGTGTATTATCGGTGATACGGTAATGAAATTGAAGGGAATTTCTAGACTGGTTTTGGATTGAGTTGAGGTCTAGCGATACGATATTTCCATCATAGGTTTTACCCATTGTTAACCAATTATCTGGACTAGTTTGATTAACCGTTGAAGAAGCTATTTCGGAAAAATTTACGGGTTGATTAGCTTTTATTTCTATATTGCTAAAGCGAAAGATACCACTCTGGTAAAAATTTCCTATATATAATACTGTAAATGAATCAGTTTTTGGCGGTACGGTATAACTTACTGTGATTGATGTCGAAATACCTGGGATTAATATTCCATCACGACCTTGATTTGATATTGTCCATCTTGAAGGTAAGTATCTATTACCTAATGAATCAGTCGCTTGAGAAAGATTGGTAGTGATAGGAAATTTTTTCTCTTCTTTACTTAAATTAGTGATGATAAAGTTACAAATTACTTCTTTTGTCGGATTTCTATTGCAACCCTGAATTTCAAGCTTAAAGTTACCATCTATAAAATTCTGCTCTGGTTTGGAATTTGCTTGTACCGAATCAACAGCAATTGCTGTAGTAGAAGCAGATAAATTAGATATAGTAGCTGTAATCAGTAAAAAGCTGGATAAAACTGGTTTGAAAAAATATTTCATTTTTTTGTGAAACATCTTAGGATAAGACACTTCAATTATCTAAATATAAAAGTGTTCTAAATTGATGGATTCTACTACAGTTCTTAGCAGTTTGTAACAGGAACAAAGTTTAATTTATAACTGTTTAGGAATACAGTATTTTAGTGATAATTTTTGTATTCTAACCAGAGTTCGGGATATTTTTTCCTTAGTAGCCACCGCAAAAGACATTGGATAATATCGATTTTGGAAAATTTAATTTGCTCTCTCGTTTACTGTTTATAGCTTTACTTTTAACCTTTACTTTATACTTATTAGCGGTGAATATCTTAACCCGAACCGACGTTATTCTAAATCTACGTTTGTTGGTAAAGCCAGAATACCAAATAACGCTCGTAATAATGATTCTAATTTTCTATCAATTACCAATTATTAATGGTTAATCCCTAATCCGTAACTCCAAAATCTAAAATCTAAAATCTAATCATCCTTTCCACTGCTGCAAAATGAAGTTATAACAGGATTAGCGAGTTATAAATATAATGTTTTGAGTCGTATCATAATACGGTAAGTTAAAATGCCATCCAGATGATTGTAATGGTTAATGAATCGGCTTTAGTAGCTGAATTGACAGAACTATATATGAAGTATGAAGCAGCTTTGTGTAGTAACAATACTGCAGTACTAGATGATTTTTTTTGGGATTCGGCTGATGTTGTGCGGTTTGGATTAAGGGAAAATCAATATGGTGCAGAGGATATTCGAGCTTTTCGCAATTCACGTCCGGGTTTTAAATTGGAAAGAGAAATAATTAATCTCAAAGTTGTTACTTTTGGTCAAGATAGTGCAGCAGTTACTCTGGAATTTCGTCGATTTATCAATGGTGAAGAGCGTTTAGGTAGACAAAGCCAAATGTGGATACGTTTTTCAGAAGGTTGGAAAGTTGTTTCTGCTCACGTTTCTTTTTTGGAAGGGAGTAAGGATTAGGGAGTAGAGAGTAATGAGTAATGAGTAATGAGTAATGAGTAGAGTTAATTCTAGTAATTTAAGGTGATTAAAATTAATTAGAATATTAATCAAAATAAAGGTTTGCCGAATACTATATTAATACTCTATTCTTGCTAATTTTAACTTGTAGGTTGGGTTAGGCGCACGAGCAACTATAATTTTTGAATAATAATCTAGAGAAAGTGCCGTAACCCAACATTAATATTTTTGATAGCGATAATATCTGTTCGTGATTAATGTGTTGGGTTACGACAGGATTAATAGAAAAGAAGATTGAACCTTGTTTAAGTTTCCTATTCCTGTCTAACCCAACCTACAAACTCATTACTCATTACTCATTACTCCTTACTCAATTGTTATGTGGGATTAAATGGTAAAGAGGAATGATGCAAATCTATCAGCAACTTTCCTTCATTGTTTCTACGATAACCAAAGGTATATTCGACTTTAGTTTCTTTTCCAGTATTGCTGTCAGTAAAATAATAGTTTCCCATAGCTACGGCATCGTTACAACCGACGCTGACACCTGCGTTTTCAAATCGTACTTTACTCCAAGGTTGAAGTGCAAATCCGTCGTCTTCAGCAACTTTACCTTTAACGAAGTAGGATACAGCGTCTTCTTTTGTTAGACGAAATTGTCCTTCTGAAGCTTTTGTGGGTTTAAACAAAACTGTACCTTCGTCATAACCGTATAGATTATCAACAGTATTTGCTGCTACGGTTTTATAATCTCCTTTATTTTTATATGCTTTACCAATTTCAACAATCGCATTAGCCCAAGTATTTTGAGCATCGATAACATCTTTTTCGGTAATGCAATTATCTGAATTATTTGAAGCATTTACAGCACTTGGAGCATTGGCAGTGGTTGAAGCATTTGAATTGTCGTTATTAGCTGAAGATGTATTCTGATTGCAAGATGAACTTAATATACTTACACAAATCAATACTAGGAGCAATGCTGCCGATTTAAATAATTTCATTCTTTTCATTATGCTTGTTTATTTGTGTGTTTATGAGAAAACTCGCTCAAACTTGGTCAAACATAACTTAATTACCAACTTTGAGAAGCCAAAACACAACATTTATATCACAAAAAAATTAAAGTAAATCACAGGAATCAATATTCGCGATAAAAAATATATGCTTTTTGATGACAGCAAGGGAATCAGCAATATAAAGCTTATAAAACTCTAGAAAATGAAACAGATTTTTCTGATAAAGAAGAATTTTGTGTTATTCCTGTTAATGAAAAATTGGTGAGTGCTGGTGTAGTGGAAGCAATTATTTTTCCTTGTGAGATAACGTAACTTGGTTTAATGCGAGTACGAATAGCATTGTAGTAATCGACTGAATCCAAAACAATTAAAGAAGCAGGTTTTCCAATTTCCAAACCATATTTATCTTGTAGATTTAATGTTTTAGCTCCGTTGTTTGCAACCATTTGATAACAAGCGTTTACTTCCTCACGTCCGGTCATATGACAAATATGTACTCCCATATGAGCCACATCTAACATGCTTCCGGTTCCTAGACTGTACCAAGGGTCTTGAACGCAATCGTGACCGAAACTAACATTCAAATTATTTTGCCAAAGTTCTTTAACACGGGTAACTCCCCGACGTTTGGGATAATTATCTGCTCTTCCCTGCAAGGTAATGTTAATTAAAGGGTTGGCAATAAAATTTATTTGAGAACGCTGTAAAAAACCCATTAATTTAAACGCATAGGCATTATTATAAGAACCGAAAGCTGTTGTATGACTGGCTGTAACTCTACTACCATTGTTTCTACGAATAGCTTCAGCCGCAACCACTTCTAAAAATCGCGATTGTTCGTCATCAATTTCATCACAGTGAATATCAATTAAACGATTATATTTTTCTGCTAATTCAAATATTTTTTCTACCGACCGAACACCATCTTCCCTCGTCAGTTCATAATGGGGAATTCCTCCCACTGCATCCGCACCCATTTCCAAAGCTTTTTCTAATAAAGCCTCATTTTGCGAATCCGAATAAATCCCATCCTGAGGAAATGCGACTACCTGTACTGTAATCCAATCTTTAACCTCATCTCGTAATTCTAATAAAGCTTTTAAAGCAATTAACTGCGGTTCGCTGACATCAGCATGAGTTCTGACAAATAATATACCCTGAGCCGCTTGTTGCTTCAACATTGTCAAAGCTCGATTTTTTACGTCTTCTAAAGAAATTTTTTGTTTGCGATCGCCCCAAATTTGAATTCCCTCAAACAGAGTCCCTGACTGATTCCAACGGGGTTCTCCTGCTGTTAATACCGAATCTAAATGGATATGGGATTCAACAAAGGGAGGTGAAACTAATTTTTCTGATAAATCAAGTTCTTCAAGAGTAGATTCGGTTAAATTTGGCGAAATTGCTGCGATTTTACGATTTTTAATTCCAATATCTACAACTTGGCTTTCTTCTGTACTAAATGAAGTTAACTTTGCTCGACGGAGAATTAAATCAAAACTATATTCGGTCATTCGATTTTAGATTTTGGATTTTGGATTTTAGATTTTAGATTTTTATATTCTAAATGGTTTAATTTTCAACTACTCTTTTCATCCATCTGTAATTACGGTTTCTGCTTCTCTTTCTTTTTCCCTCTTTACTCCGTGTCCTCTGCGTTCTCAGCGGTTTTTTATCTTTTATCATTCTGGTGCAGCCGGAATTAATATAATTTTTTAATAAGAGTATATTTGAATTAATAAACGATTATAAATAGCAAAAAAATTGCAAGTACACGTCCCAACAGGATTGTATCAAAAAAAATATTGTAAATTTTGACAACCTTTTTATACAAGCACTCTAACGACGTATTTTCGTTGATTAAATGACAACATTCGCATTATTAATGAAGCTATTCTCAATTATCAAAATTTTGGTAATTTTTTATTACAATATGATGCTTCAAAGCTAGAAAAATAGTTTTTGAAATGTTTAGTTTTGTAAATCAAAAAATTTTTGAGACACGGATTAAAATCATAAAACCGTATTTCAACGGTTGAACAATAGGTATTTTTCTGAAAATGGTTAATATTCGAGAAAATCGCTACAATCACTAATCCATCTCAGGATTAAATCAATCGTAGTTTTTCAAAATTGTATTTAAATACTCTAGATAGATTTTTTATCGATAATCTTCTATCGAGGAGAAAGTAGGAGAAAATCAGATAGATGGATTGTTGATAAGAAGTTTGATTATTGGATATTTTAATTTTGAAGAGTCAAAGCAAAAATGAATGAGTTAGCAAGTAGAGATTTGGCAATATCAATATTAATTTTCAAAGGTTGTAAACAAGTTAACTGCTCAAATACATCGAGCATACTATATTTCTTAAACGTAAATCCTTGTAGGGAAACAAACTGTTGAATATGCTCGAAATTATCAAAATATATATCTTTATGAGATGTTTGTGAAATTTGATTTACTGTTAGTTCAAATTGCTCCCAACTTGGACTAATTTGCCATCTCTTGTTCAAATCTTCCTTGGTAATCAAATCGGGAGTTATCCATACACCACCATAAACCTGAAGTAATTCCCGCACGTTATTAAATACCATTCGCTTTTCTTCAAGGGTTAAATACATTAATAATCCCTCACAGACTACAGTAATTGGTTTTTGAGAATTAAAATAATCTGCATTTAAAGGAAATTGATTGGAATGGGAAGTAGCATCAATTTTTTCAAACTGTAAATTAGAGCGATTACCAATTAATTTTTCTACCAACTGTTGCTTTTGAGAGATTACTGCTGGTAAATCGCTTTCAATAAAAACATTGTTAGAATCTTCAGAAAAAATCATACCTCTAGGTAACAATCCAGAAGCTAACTCAACTACTTGCTGCGATGAAAACTCATTCATCAATTGATTAATACCTTTATATCTTGCTTCAAACAAAGCAGCATGTTCCACAGGTCTATCTAATTTATATCCCTGAAATTTCTCTACAGCAGCATCCAATTGATTTATAAAAGTTTCAGCATTAACCAGTTGCGATAATTCCTTACAGTAAGGAATATCAGTAAATTGTCGAGCATAAGCCAGCATTAAAGAGGTAGGACTGATTTTTTCAAAAGAACTCATAAAACAGTGAACAGTGAACAGTTATCAGTGAACAGTTATCAATTATCAATTTTCATCGGTTGGGTGTGAATCATCAATTATCTATTTCCAATTCCCTATTCCCAATTACCAATTCTGACTTGCTAAAAATTTATCAAAAGTATCTTTATCAGGTAAGGAAAATTGCGCTCCGGATTTGGTTGCAGCTAAAGCACCTGCTGCACTACCCCAAACTATTGCTTGCTTTAACGAAAGTTCTTGGGAAAGTGCTGCTGCTAATCCACCGTTAAAAGCGTCTCCTGCTGCTGTGGTGTCAACTGTTTTGACTGAAAATGCTGGAGTAAAAAAACTTTCTGTAGCACCTTGGTAATAAACACCTTTTGCACCAAGTTTAATTACGGCGGATTTTACACCTTTTTCTAATAAAACTTCGGCTGCTTTTCTGGCTGAATCCTCTTCATTTACGGGAAAACCAACTAATTGTCCTGCTTCGACTTGATTAGGTGTGAGAATATCTATTAAAGGATAAAGTTCTGCTGGTAAATCTTTTTGTGCTGGTGCTGGGTCGAGAATTACTTTAACTCCGGCTTTTTGCGCTGCTTCTGCTGCTGCAATTACGGTCGGAACGGGAATTTCTAACTGTAATAACAATGCTTTTTTACCGGGTAATAGTTGAGATAATCTTCCTACATCTGATTGATTTACTTGTCCGTTAGCACCGGGAATCACCACAATTTGATTTTCACCAGCATCATCTACATTGATAATTGCAACTCCAGAACTAACTGATTCATCTAGGAATACATTATCTGTTTTGACACCGTTTGCTTCTAAATTATCGATTAATTCTTGACCAAAGCCTTGTTTACCAACACGTCCAACTATTTGAATCGGAATTCCTAACTTTGCGATCGCAACTGCTTGATTAGCACCTTTACCACCGGGAGCTTGAAAAAAATCGTATCCCAATAAAGTTTCTCCAGCAGTCGGTAAATGAGGTGCTGTTGCTACCAAGTCCATATTAATGCTGCCGAAGACGATAATAGACATGACGATTTTGGTATTTGGTAGTTGGTAATTGGTAATTGGTATTTGGTAATTGATGAGGGTTAGGAGTTAGAAGTAAGAAGTAAAAAGTAAGAAGTATGAGATTTTCCCTCACTCAATTTTCTACCCCCTCTCCCCCTCTACCCCTTCTTCCCCCTCTAAGCATTTTCCCCTCTACAAGTTCCACCACTTGGGAACTTCCAAATAGGACGCATTGTCAATAAAACAAGATTCGATAATTTGTAATTTATAATTTTATCATCTTTTAAATTTGCTCAAACTGATTGTAATTATTTCTGCACGTTTTTCTATCATCTGAAGGTAGAATAGTTAATCGTTTCGTCTTCAATTTCCGTTACCGTACAGTTAATACTTCAAATTGTAATCATATAAACACATGAAAAGATTATTTCTAGCTAGTTCGATTTTTCTAGTTTTTGCTGGATGGGGATTAGAGCAAAGTTTAAAAAGTGTTAATGCTCAAACCTCTCCTGTAGTTATTCAAACTCAAAAGCAAGCTACTAAAACTCAAGCTGCGAAAGTTCCACAATTAAAAGTTATTAGTACGGGAACTGGTAATAAAGAAAAATTACGTTTTACACCAAAGGTTGGTGCTAAACAAACTATAAATGTCACCTTAAATAAGGACACTTTGATGTCTATTGGTGATTTTAAAATGCCCAGAGCAAAGTTACCAGCTTATCTCATCACTTTAGATTCTACTGTTACTAAAGTAGATTCTAATGGAGATATTTTTTACGATATCGCTTATTCTGATGTCAAAATCAAAGGTGATGCTCAAACTCGTCCGGAATTAATCAAAGTTATCAGCAGTCAAATCGGACAGCTAGAAAATTTTAAAGCTTCTGCTGTAATCGACAATCAGGGTAGAACTAAAAAACTTAATTACGTCATCCCTGAGACGGTAGATGTAAATATCAAGTTTCTCGTCGAGCAATTATCTAATTCCTTACAACAATTATCTACACCAGTTCCAGCAGAAGCTGTAGGAACTGGTGCAAAATGGCAGGTTAGTTCCAACACCAGCATCAATGGAATTAATCTCAACCAAACTACTACTTATGAATTGGTAAACGTCAAAGGTGATGTTGCGACTTTAAACGTTAATTTACAGCAGCAAGAAAAATCTACTCAAGTAATTGACTATCCTGGATTGCCTTTAGATGGTATTCTGACTCTACAAACCTTTAGAAGTAAGGCACAAGGAAAAGCTACAATTAATCTTGATAAAGTAATGCCGATTAGTTCTCAGCTTTCTTTGCTTGCTGACAGTAAATATATTGGTAAAAATATCAATACTCTAGAAGAAACACCTCTGAATTCTACATTAAAGGTCGATTTGGTAATCGGTAATCGGTAATTGATTATTGGTAATTTAATTTTTCATAATAATGTAGAGACGTAGCAGTGCTACGTCTTCTTTATCTGTTTGATTTCTTACATCTACATTTTATATAATCCTGTCTTTAATGAGATAATTACTCAGTTTTTCGCTCTAATGGTATATATAACTGCTTTCAAAAAAATAGATTAAAATAATGCGGTTTTTTTTAATTAGTAGCGGTTTTATGGTATTATTTATCCTAGAAAGCATTTTTAATAATGGGAAGGCTTGACTATTATCGCTAATAGCTAATATTTCCCATTATGAGAATAGTAAATAATCAACCATTACGTTAATTATCTCATACTTTTTACCATTTAATCCTTCTATCTATTTAAATTTTAACTTAAAACAAAAAAGTAAATCAAAACAAGTTTTAAAATTACTTTTTACAGATACATAACTCGAACTGAGATTAATTGTTGGTTTATTTTAAGTAATGAAAAACAAGACAAATGTCGATTTTTCTAACGTTAAGTGGCTGAATCAACCGAAACTATTCGAGATAAATAATCAATATGTGAAAATCACAACCGAACCGAATACGGATTTTTGGCAGCGTACTTATTATGGATTCAGAAATGATAATGCTCCTGCTCTTTTAATTGAAAGTCAAAATAATTTTTCATTTACGGTACGAGCTTCATTTGAATACCAAGCGAAATTTGACCAGTGTGGTTTAATTACTTATATCAATAGCGATAATTGGTTTAAAGCATCGATTGAATTTGAAACCGAAGATTTTTCACGTTTGGGTAGCGTTGTTACCAATAATGGTTATTCAGATTGGGCTACGACAGATATATCTACCACAAATGTAATGTGGTATCGTCTGAGTCGTCGAGGAGCAGATTTCTTGATTGAATCCTCAGCGAATGGTTTAGATTTCAAACAAATGAGAATCTTTCATTTACATTGTTTGGGAGAGACATCAGTGGAAATGGGTAAACTCAATCCTCCAGCACCACCGGAACAATCTGTAAATTTTGGTTTGTATGCTTGTAGTCCTTTAAATTCATCTTTTGAAGCTAAATTTACAAATTTTCAACTTGATGATTGTTTGTGGATGGCTCATAATTCAACTTGAATTGAAAATGATTGTTTTTTGAACTGCGATGATTGGATTTGACTAGCAATGAATGAATTTGGTCAATATCCTCAAAATTCTGTAATCTTCCCATTCTTAAGTTTAAAAATCTCCATATTCCTCATCCCAGTCTAGGTATAAAAATAGTAAATAAATAGCATTAATTCTGCTTTATCTGATAATTAATTAAACGCTTCCAAACTACAACCCAATATCAAATAATCCCAAACTGAATATAGAAGAAGCTTTAAAAACTTTCCCCCGTTTGAGAAGTCACTTCTACATTTTTATCCAATGCATCACCAGTAGAATGCACATAATTAAAAGCTTCCTTATCATTAAGTACGCTAGCACGTAAAAATAATCCGCTCCAACGTGCTATAGTTTCTACTGCTATATCTTGAGGTATTGTTGGGTTACTAGGGTCTGGTCTCGGTCCGTCGGGATTATTAGTATTTGTAATACCGTAGTGATTTGCACCGGAAAGATTGATTAAAGCTTTGGGTGGATTTTGAATATTATTGTAAGTTTTCTCGGCTCGAAAGGGTAGCGCTACACCTTCAGCTGTTCCTTGTATTAATGCAGTCGGAATTCGGGAATTATTAATGGGGATAAATTCGTCTGTAGCTTGATTGCGAAGACTTGTACCGAAAAAGATTCCAGCAGCTAATTCTTTTGGTCGCTCAAAGGAACCTTCACAAACAGCAGGAAGACAGATATTAGCAATTGCAGATAGTCCGATGTAACCTCCTAAAGAGTGACCCAATAAAGCTAATTTATCTGTATCGACAATATCTTTGATAGGTGAATTGGGTTTGGATTTTTCTGTTTCTAACTGGGCTAAAATGTTCTCTACTTGGGATGTTTCAGCGAAAAGTCCCGTTCGATTAAATTTTTGAATAGTTCGCTTTCTATTAGGTACAACTACGATAAAACCATAGCGGGCTACAATACTCGCATATTGAGAATAGCTTGATTTATCTACATTTGCTCCTTGTAATAGTAAAGCAACGGGAAAATAATTATTCTTAGGATTGGAATTTTTGGTTTGAGGATAATAAATATCGGTTAAATCATTATCTTCAGAAATAGTTGTGCTGTATTTGCCAAAATCCTGATAAATTGGTTCTGGGTTAAAGTTTGATGCTGTTGGTATTTGTTCCGTACATGAAACAATCAATGCTGCACTAACGGATGCGATTGATAACATTTGAAGTCTTACCACTACGAATTACTCCTTTGACAAATTTTTTTTCAAATTATCCAAACACCTTTTTTCAGGAGCTTCGGTTTTTTACTTATTATTTGGGTGGGTGCTGTAAGTCGTGAATTATGCAGTTTATTTTCAAGTCTCTCAAATTGATAATCAGAATATATTTACAAATTACTATAATTCATCAAAAGTTGAGCTTTATAAATTAATTTTTAATTAAAGTATTTTGCTTAAGTAACAGACAATTAGCTACTACGATACAATTTTTTGATTTAAATATCTGAGATACTAGTAAACTACTGATTAAATCAGCCAACGATTCAAAATGGCTGAAAAGCTTAGATAATCAAATTTTTTACTGCTTAATTTTTACTTCTTACTTCCACGAAGCGGTACTATAAATATGATTTTTCATAAGTAATTTTATAACTTTTTCTCGCAGATTAAATAATAGATAAACGATAAATTACTACAAAATAATTTATATATCAAATAAATCAAAATAATTCAAAAAAGCGCAATTCCAGATTTATAATAATTAATTCCGTCTAAATGGTATATTCTATTGTTGCAGAAATTGCAAATATTATTAATAATATAATTCGGTAAATAGGTATATATTAATTAATTTATTAATTTATTAATTTATTGCTAAATTACAAATCATACAGGGAGAATTGTTAAAATGCCTTTTCGGATATTAAGTCTGGATGGTGGAGGGGTTCGAGGAATTGTTGCAGCGAAAATGCTAGCGAATATTGAAAAGCAAATTAATCAACCTTTAAATCAATACTTTGACTTAATTGTAGGAACTTCTACCGGTTCTATTGTCGCAGCAGCTATAGCTACCGGACGCAGTTGTGATGATATTGTCGAGTTTTTTCAGTTTCAAAGCTCAAGTATTTTTCCCTATCAAAGCCTTTTCTCTCTACAAAGATTTCCTTTAATATTAAAGTATGGAGTATCCGCTCCCAAATATTCCGATAATAATTTAATTCAAGTTTTGAAAGGTGCTTTTGGAGAAACAAAACTTTTAGATATCGGAACTTCTCCAAGATTATTAGTAGTAGCTTACGACACTATAGAACGCAATCCAATTATTTTTAAAAGCTGGAGACCTGACAAACCATATGGTAACGTTCCTTTGTGGGAAGTATGTGTTTCTTCTGCATCTGCTCCTACTTATTTTCCAGCACATAAAATAGATAAAAGAGTGATTGGAAATGCCAAAGATGCGAGTATAAATACTATTATTTTTAGCGAGAATGAATCTACTGTTGATGCAGTATATGAAAATGCTGAAATTAGAATTACTGACGGTAAAGGTAGCGGACAAACCCGAATTATCAAAAAATATATTGGTGCTATTAGAAAAGCGACGGTAAATCCACCTTGGAATAGAATTCCCGATAAATCATCTACTTATTCAATTAAAACTATATATTCAGCAATTGATGGTGGAGTCGCAGCAAATAACCCTTCGAGTTGCGGTATTGCTGAAGCTTTACGCTGCGGTTATTCACCCAAAGATATCAGCGTTCTTTCTATCGGAACGGGAGATAGAACCCGAATCATCCCCTATGAGAAAGCGCGAACTTGGGGTTTATTTGAATGGGCACGTCCGATAGTTGGTGTATTATTTGATGGTTCTTCCGATGTTTATGAATATATCAGCAGACAGATAGTTCACGACCAAATTGTACGTTTACAGTTCAAACTTGATAAACACTTAACCGGTAAACCTTTGAGCGATGATTTAGACGATGCTAGCGATGAAAATATTAACAATCTACTCCAAGCTGCAGACGTTTATATGAATCTACCGGAGGTGAAAGCTAAATTGGATAAGTTTTTAATCAATTAATTGAAAAATGAAAGAATAATTCAATTTTATTTAAAAATAATGACCAAAGTATGGGATAATATAATTAATTGAATAAAATTACTTTTTTCATAATGGGAATATTAGTACTTACTCACGAGAGTCAAGCCTCCCCATTATTTAAAAACCGTTCTAAGCTAAATGTATATTACCATAAAACTGTTATTAATAAATTTTTTTTCGCTATTTTTATCTGATTTTGTTTGAGATATTAATATTATATTGATTTAATTTTTTATGAGCAATTATCTATACTTAAATAACGAAAAAGTAAGTAATTAGCTCATTTTAAACGGGATTATATAGGCTCTAATGAAATCTATTCGTCAAAAATTAAACCTTTAATCTTCTAAGTAAGATAAATCGCTTGTTCTTAACAACTGATTACTTGGTTCTTCCAACCCAATCACATTTGTAAATAACTAACTGTTCACTGTATGTCCCTCCGGGACACGCTACGCTAACACTGCTTACTGTAAAACATCTCCCGACTCAACATCAAACCAGTGAATGTTCTCAAACGGTAGCGCTATAGTAATTTCTTCATTAGCCCAATTTTGGTCTGGAGGTAACAAAGCACGTACAGTCACCGGTTCGGTTTGAGAACTAGGAACTCTGACGCTAACTAACTTGTACATTCCTAAATTCTCAACTAAAAACACTTGTCCTTTTACAATTTGGGTATCTTCAGGTAAAGCAACTCGAACGTGTTCCGGACGAATACCTAAAACAATTTGCGGTGGTGAAGTTGAAAATTTTGGTAAATTAATCAAAAAATCTCCCAACATCGCAGTGTTTCCTTTACAGGGTATGGTGAGTAGATTCATCTGAGGACTACCCACGAAACCAGCTACAAATAAATTAGCGGGATGATTGTAAATATCTGCTGGTGGTGCTAGTTGCTGTACGTAACCGTTATTCAAGACCGCTACTTTAGAAGAAAGAGTCATTGCTTCGGTTTGGTCGTGAGTCACGTAAACTACTGGAGCTTGTTGTGCTGCGAATATCTGTTTAATATCTGCTCGAACTCTTTCCCGTAATAAAGCATCAAGGTTGCTCAAAGGTTCGTCTAATAAATATGCTTCAGCTTTCCTTACCAAAGCTCGACCAACAGCAACTCGCTGTCTTTGTCCTCCAGAAAGCTGTCCTGGTTTGCGTTGAAATAGTTCTTCTAAACCTAGTAGTCCCGCTACTTCAGTGACTCGGGTTTGGATTTCACCGCTGGGTACCTTTTTCAGCTTTAATCCCGAAGCCAAGTTTTCTCGTACCGTCATATGCGGGTATAACGCATAACTTTGGAACACCATAGCCATATTGCGATCGCCAGCGCGTTTATTAGTGATATCCTCAGTTCCAAGGAATATTTTTCCACGGGTAACTTCTTCAAGACCAGCAATCATTCTTAAAGTTGTAGACTTACCACAACCGCTAGGACCAAGTAATGTCAAAAATTCGCTATCTTCAACAGATAAACTGATATCTTTTACTGGAATAACCTTTGGGGAAAAAGTTTTGTTTAAATTTTTAAGTTCTAATTTAGCCATGTTTTAATTTGGGAATTGGGAATGAGTAATGAGCATTGGGAATTGGGCATTGGGTATGGGAAGATTAAGAAGGGGAATTGGGAATTGGGAATTGGGTATGGGAAGATTAAGAAGGAGATTAGGGATTGGAGAAAAATTAATAATTCCTAACCTAACTTTTCTAATCTAAAATCCAAAATCTAAAATCTAAAATCCAAAATCGAATTATCCTTTAACTGCTCCAGCGGTAAGCCCTTGAACGATTTTCCGTTGGAAGAATAGGACTAATAATACTAAAGGTAGTGTTCCTAAAACTGTAGCCGCAGCGATGGGACCGTAGGGAATTTCAAAAGTTGATGCTCCGCTTAATTGTGCTGCTGCTACGGGAATTGTTTTCATATCTTCGCGGGTAATAAATGTGAGAGCGAAAATAAATTCATTCCAGGCAAAAATGAAGGTAAGAATTCCCGTAGTTACCAAAGCTGGAAGAGTCATTGGTAAAATAATTTGAGTTAAAGTTTGCCAGGTATTGTAACCGTCTACCCGAGCAGAATCTTCTAAATCTTTAGGTAATTGCTCGAAAAAGCTACGTAATACTAAAATAGTTAGCGGTAAATTTATAGCAGTATAAGGAATTATCAGCGCTAAATAATTATTACCCAAACGTAGAAATTGGACAATTTCTAATAATCCCAAGAATAATAGAATTCCTGGAAATAAGGTAACAACTAAAATACCAGCTAAAATAATATTTTGACCCTTGGGACGTAAACGAGCTAAAGCATAAGCAGCAGGGGCACCGATTCCCAATGAAAAAGCCGTAGAAAGAATTGAAACGAAAGCACTATTTAAGATATAGCGCCAAAAAGGACGACGAGTAAATAGTTCAGTATAATGACTTAAAGTAATCCGATTTGGAAAATAAATTGTCGGAAGTTTAGAAATATCTTCATTCAGCTTAAACGAAGTCAATAACTGCCATAAAGCCGGAGCCAAACTAAAGACAACTACAAAAATAATTGCTAGATATAATAATATTGTTTTGACAAGGTTTTTTTTCATAATTATCTTAATTAGCTCAAAGGTTAAAGGTTCAATAATTCTTTACTTCTTACTTCTTACTTCTTACTTCTTACTTCTTACTTCTTAACTCGTACTAGTCCGAGCTACACGGAGTAGTAAATTAGCAATAACAACTGCAAAAATTAGCAACGTGAAAGTTACGACAACCAGCGCTGCTCCGTAACCAAAGTCTAAATAGCGCATGATTGTAGAGTAAATATATAGCGATACAACTTCGGTTGCTCCTCCGGGACCACCACCAGTCATCACGGAAATTAAATCAAAGATTCCGAATGCTTGAGCAAATCGAAATAAAACGGCTATTAGGATTTGCGGTATCAATAGCGGTAGGGTTATTTGTCGAAAACTTTGCCAAGGTGTGGCTCCGTCAATAGAATGTGCTTCATATAAATCAGCGGATATTGACTGTAAACCAGCTAATAGCAAAATACTGATAAATGGTGTGGTTTTCCAAACATCAGCTACTATTACGGCAATCATTGCTAAAGTTGGTTCTCCCAACCAGTTAATTCCAGTTTGAATCAAACCCAATCGCAGTAGAATATCGTTTGCTACACCGTATTGGTCGTTAAAAATCCAAGCCCAAGCCAAACCAATTAAAGCAGTAGGTAAAGCCCAAGGTAAAATCGCGGTAGTTCTAATCAAACCACGTCCAAAAAATTGCTGGTTTAACACCAAAGCAATTATCAAACCAAACAGCAATTCTAAAATTACTGAAGCGCTAGTAAATATAGTCGTGACCAAAAAACTCTGCCAAAAACGACCATCACCCATCATCCGTCCGTAATTATCCAACCCCGAAAAAACAGGTTGTAATTGCGTTCCCAAGTTTTCGGTAAACAAACTCAACCAAAAAGCACGAGCGATAGGATAGCCAAAAACCAACAACAGCAACAGCATCGCTGGTATTAATAAAATTAAAGCCGTTTTTTGTTCTCTACTCCGAATTGTTTCCATAAATCAGTTATCAGTTATCAGTTACCAGTTGTTAGTGGTTAGTTGTTAGTGGTTAGTGGTTAGTTTTTATTCCCAGTTACTTATTACTTATTACTCATTACTTTTTACTTTTTACTTTTTACTTCTTACTTCTTACTTCTTACTTCTTACTTCTTACTTCTTACTTCTTACTTCTTACCTTCCTAACAATTGACGAGTTTCGGAAGCTGCATTTTTCATTGCTTGTTCGGGTGTGGTTCTGTTTGTTAATGCAGCGGAAAGATAACGTTGCAAAATATCGGATGCTTGAGCGTATTGAGCGATGGGTGGACGCAATACTGCTTGGTCTACAACTTTTAATAATTCTGGATAATGAGGATATTTTGCTACTATTTGGGGGTCAAGAAATAGGGAACGACGACTGGGTACAAAACCAGCTTCTAAGATAAATTTTCGCTGTGCTGCTTCGGAAGTAAAATACTTAATTGCTTTCCAAGCTTCTTCGGGATGTTTGCTGGATTTAGATATTCCTAAAGCCCAACCTCCCAAACAAGCTCCGCTACTACCATTATTGGTATGTACCATTGGTTTGATGGCAATTTTACCGTCAATTGGTGATGATTTTTGATTGGCAAGCGGCCAAACATAAGGCCAATTTCTTAAGAAAACTGATTCCCCATTTTGAAAAATCTGTCTGGTTTCTTCTTCTTGATATGTAGTTACTCCGGGAGGAGAAATTCCATCCGGAATTGTACTTTTCAAAAATTCTATTGCTTGAATTGTTTCTGGTTTATCTAATCCTACTTCTAATGTTTCGGGGTTAACCCAATAACCACCAAAACCTTGGAGGATTTCCACAAACATTGCGGCTAATCCTTCGTATTGTTTTCCCTGCCAAACATAACCCCACTTTACATCTGTTTTATCCTGTATGGTTTGAGATATTTTGACTAAATCATTAAAGTTTTCTGGAGGATTAAATCCAGCTTCTTTGAGTAAATCTTCCCGATAATAAAGCATTCCGACATCGCTTCGCATGGGAATAGCATACAGTTTACCTTTGTAGCGTCTTCCTTCTACATCTTTTTTTGAGAATGCTGCTAATTCTTCTTCAGTAATTTTATCTGTCAAGTCTAACAACCAATTAGCAGCAGCAAATTTAGGTGTCCAAATGACATCCATATTGATTAAGTCATAAGGAGAATCGCCTAAAATAAATGCAGAAGTATACAAATCTTCTAATAAGTTTGTAGCATTAGGACCTTCAATAATATTGATACGAATTCCAGGATTTTTCGCCTCAAAGTCTTTGATTATCCCTTGTTTCCAAGGTTCAGCATCGGGTGCTGTCATCAATAAATTTAGCGTTACCGGCTCCTGAGTTTGGGCTGGATGTGAGGAAAACGTTATCATCCCAAACAAGACAATAATAAATATTGCAAGAACTTTAAAATTTAGATTCTGCAATATTTTTTTTAATTTGTTTACCACTTGAAAATCCAACATTTATTGTGAATCAAATAACAGTTGAGAAAACACATAGCATTGTTTGTCATTCATTTCTCATTAATAAGTATAGCGATATCAAAATACCGCTTAATATTTCTTTGTATTTATAGATATTTATAAATGTAATTTGCAATTTTTAGTACAGGCATTATAGCTCTTTTGACCAAAATTGCTTTCATATGATTAAAAACAAAGTTAAGTTAAAGGTCTACATTTTAAAAATCTCAACTCATCTATATATTAAATAGATGGCTTGAATTTGTACTTATGCAGTCTCGCAGATAAAAAAGCAATTTTTGATAAAGAAGAAATAATTCTTAATCAGAAAAAGCTCCTGAAGAGAACATTACAATTGTTATAGCAGCTATTCCTGCGCTATCAGAACTGTAAAAAAAATCTTGCCCAATAAAGAACAAGATTACCATAGCTACAAATACTTTTATTTTTTACCCGTTGGGTTAGGAAATGTAAGACAGGCTATACCTGCAATTTTTGCATGACCCCAGAATCCCACGAATTCTATTCGTGGGAGTATGTCAAGACTCTACAAATAGCTTATATTTAGATTTTCCTTCCTCTTTAGCTTGATACATTGCAGTATCTGCATCATCTAACACATTCATTGCTTCTTGATGATTTGCTCTGTTCAAAGCAATTCCAATGCTAGCTGTAATTAATATCTTACGCTCGTTGATATCAAATGGCGTTTCCAATTCTTCTTGAATCCGTGTAGCAACGTTAGTAGCATCAGCAACATTTTTAATATCTTCTAAAAGAATCGCAAATTCATCCCCACCAAATCTTGCTACAGTGTCTCCACCACGTAAGCTCGACTTTAAGCGTTCGCTCACGTCTACCAATAATTTATCTCCCATTCCATGTCCAAATTGGTCATTGATGTTCTTAAAACCATCTAAATCCAAAAACAAAACCCCAAAGCAATAATTCTTTCTTCGCTTACTGTGTTCAAAAGCTTGTGTCAGCCTATCGATAAACAAAACTCGATTGGGTAATCCCGTTATTGAATCATAAAAAGCATTACGTATAAGTTCTGCTTCGGTCTTTTTGCGTTGACTAATATCCTGAAATACCAATACTGCACCTAATATTTTCTCTGTTTCATCCCGCACTGGTGATACAGTATCTCCGATAGATATTTCACTTCCATCTTTTGCTACCAGTTTACAGTTGTCCGGTAATCTCAAGGTCTCACCTGTTCTTATCGCTAATGCAGCTAAATTATCAATTTCTTCTTCTGTCTCGGCATCTTTTATTCTAAAAACTTCTAACAAACTTTTCCCAATAGCCTCTTGCTTTTTCCAACCAGTTAAACGTTCTGCTACAGGATTTATAGTTTCGATACAAGTATTTTTATTTGTAACAATTACTCCACACCCCATACTGTTAATTATTACACCTAAATGTTGCTTTTCTTGTTGCAATCTTTCGGGTCTTTGGTGCTTGTAGATAGCCATTCCGATAGCCATGTGTAAGTCTCTTGTTATAAAGGGTATGAAAAAATTGGCAAGTTGTTTATTAATAGTTTCTGTATTTCCATCTTTTTCTGCTATGTAGAATACCGAATCTGAACAATATTTCTGAATAATATTTTTTGCTAATCTGCTATTTTCTCCTGAAAAATAAATATGACTTAATGTTGAGTCTTTAATAGTTTTTATGACTTTTGTGATTGCCTCTGTAGTTGAGTTACTTATCCTGATCACACCGTACCGAAAATGAGCGTTAACTATTTTCAATATAGAAATCTGTAGCTTTTTCATTCTCATCTAGCAAGATTTCTAGGGTATTTATAAGAAGCTATACCTACTATTCGAGATGAGCATAATTTTTAGATATTACAACTTGATTTAAATCTCAATACCCCTATCATAATCAATATTAAAGCCACATTGTTATTGTCTTACAATTGCGTTGATTAGATTTATCATCAATTGCCCTTTACTACTGTTGTTATTCTCTTTTACATTGATTTAATTGCTTCACAGGTTAGATGCTAAGTTATTATAGCTAATTATTAATATATTCCAAAACGCTTTGTATAAAATTATCCTAAACTTGATAAATCAATATTATTAACTATAAAAATTAATCTGACTGTGGTTTTTACTTAAATAAAGCAAAAAAAAATACTATTAAAGCCGCTGTACATAATAACTAATAAGAACTATCTAAAATTTGCTTTGTATACAGATAATGATTTTATCTAGCTGGCAAGCAAATATCTTGGTTGACTAAAAGTTCAGATATCTTATACATGCATGTCATAGATTAAAGTCAAAAAACAAGATTTTTTCAGCTATTTTCACTTGAAATATAAGTGATAGAGTGTTTTTTCATATACCAATCTCCTTGAGTAAAGTCAATCAAAATAATGTGTTTTTATCTGCTAGCTCTTATTGATACTGCTACGAATCAAGTTTATAAGCTGATGTATCGCTAATGTTGTACGACGCACTTAATTAAAAAATATTGTAGTGCAAGCATCTTGCTTGCTAACACTATGCAAATTGAATGCTTAAGAACCCACCCATATTCAAACTGTGAATAGACATATTCTTAATTTTTGTTAAGTCAAATGAGATAAAAAATAACTTCTTTTTCTAGAATAGGCAATATTTGCCCTATATGAAAATACGCTATAAGACATAAAAATAAAAATAAAAATAAGTAATAGAGTAGTAGACTTTATCTATATTGTTGAGGTAATAGAGCAAGTAAAAGTCAATGAAGAAATCAGTCTATCTAGCTAATCAATTATCTAAGTCATAGTTACTCGCCACCCTAATCAAATTTTTTCATGTTCACTTAAACTGATTAAATTTTATCTGATAGAGAATTATCATACTTAACCAAGTAAATTAGCATTGAAAATTGCAGTTGGCAGTAAGGATTAAGGAAAAGGATTTGAACTCAATTTACTTCTTGCTACGTAGAGAAAGTTTATTCGTCAGGACTTACTTCTAATAAGTTCAATAGTAATTTTTCCCCCGAAGTCTGGAATTGGTGCAGCTGGTTTACTCAAAATTACTTGAACCTGCTTTAATAAATCACTAGAACCCAAAATAGAATCTGCAATGCTACCAGCAAGACGTTCAACCAAAGCAAATTTTGAGTTTTTGATTAAGTTTTTTACCAAACCAATAATGCTACGGTAATCGATAGTATCTTCAATCGCGTCTGTTCGAGCAGATTGATTTAAATCTAGCCATAACTTGACATCTACTTCAAACCATTGTCCTAAAACCTGTTCTTCTTTTAGATAGCCAGTGTAACCGTAAGCGCGAATCCCTGTTAAATAGATGCAGTCCATAAATTAGAAAAGTAATGAGTAATGAGTTATTTAGCCTTAAACCTTAAACCTTAAACTTTAAACCTTTGACCTTATTTTTCATGCCAATTGGATTTAGAAATATTAACGAACTTTGGGCTTTTGTATTTACCAAGACCCTTAAATTAATGGGTTTAAATTGTGCTGTAATTTGTCCCGGTTCTCGTTCAACTCCTATAGCGGTTGCTTTTGCTCAATCCCAACCCGATATAGAAGTTATTCCGATTCTTGATGAACGCTCGGCTGCTTTTTTTGCTTTGGGTAGGGCTAAAGCTACGGGATTACCTGTTGCTGTTGTCTGTACTTCCGGAACAGCGGGAGCAAATTTTTATTCCGCAGTTGTGGAAGCTAATTTGAGTCGAGTACCTTTACTACTATTAACAGCTGATAGACCACCGGAATTACGTAATTGTCACTCCGGACAAACAATAGACCAGTTAAAACTATTTGGTAATTATCCCAATTGGCAGACAGAACTAGCAATACCTACGACAAACGCTGAAATGCTAGCTTACTTGCGACAAACGACGATATATGCATTTGAACAAACACTTTATCCCGCTTCTGGAGCTGTACATTTAAATATACCGTTTCGCGACCCTCTACCACCAATTAGTGATGCAAATGATATTCATAAAGCGTCCCTAGAATCATTGTCAAACTTCGACTGGGAAGAATTTTTTGCATCAGTAACGAATGAATATCAACTTTCGATTACTAATTCTCTCACTAGTTCTCAGATAAGGATTCCTCGAAAATGGCTAGAAACTAAACGGGGAATTATCATTGCTGGAGTCGCTCAACCCCAACAACCGCAAGAGTATTGCAGTGCGATCGCAAAACTTGCGGAACTATTAAAATTTCCAGTTTTAGCAGAAGGATTATCACCGGTTAGAAATTACGCTTCACTCAACCCCTACATTATTTCTACATACGATTTAATATTAAGAAATAAAAATTTTGCTAGCAATTTAACTCCAGAAGTAGTGATTCAAATTGGCGAAATGCCTACTAGTAAAGTATTACGCAAATGGTTAACTGACAACAATCCTTTAGTATGGATAATTGAACCCTCAAATCATAATCTTGATGCTTTACATGGAAGAACAGTTCATTTACGGATGAGCGTGGAGCAGATTGGGAAATGGGGAGAAAAGGAGACAAGAAGACAAGAAGATGGAAAAAATGAAATTACAAATTCTTACCTTGAAACTTGGTTGGGTATGGAAACTCAAGTAAGAGAAAAAATTGATAAAACTTTGATGGAGAAGATTGAGCTATTTGAAGGTAAAGCTGCTTGGTTGCTTTCTCAAGTTTTACCACCCCAAACACCTTTGTTTATATCAAATAGTATGCCGGTGCGGGATGTAGAATTTTTCTGGAAACCGAATAATTTAGGAATCAAACCATTTTTCAATCGGGGTGCAAACGGTATTGATGGAACTTTATCAACAGCTTTAGGAATCGCTCATCGTCAACAAAGTAGCGTCATGTTAACAGGTGACTTAGCTTTACTCCACGATACAAATGGCTTTTTAACCAGAAATAGATTTATCGGACATTTAACAATAGTATTAATTAATAATAACGGTGGTGGAATCTTTGAAATGCTGCCGATATCCGATTTTGAACCACCTTTTGAAGAATTATTTGCCACACCTCAAAATATTAATTTCGAGCAACTGTGTAAAACCTACGGTGTTGAGCATAAAATAATTACTTCTTGGGAAGAGTTGCGTGATAAATTAAATCCGTTACCTAGCGAAGGAATTAGGCTTTTAGAAATCCGCACCAATCGTAAAGCAGATGCGAAATGGCGTAAAGAGAATCTAGGGAAGATGGGGGAGTTAAATACCGAACGCGGATTAAATGGATTACGCGGGTGACACGGATGATTGATAACTGATGATTTATACCCGACCATGGTAGTAGTTTGAAGTGTCATGGGTTTCTGTAGCTATATCAGCATTTTAGGTTTTAAAATTCTCATATGACTTTGCTAATTATAAAAGTATCAACTGTGTGAACTTAAAAGATGAGTAAAATCTGAAAAATACATTGCAAAGAAATAAATATGAAAACTAAACAAACAACAGTTAACAAAAATGAAAAGCTAAGAGCAATCGCTTACAGCATGGATTTACTAATACCAGGTATTTATATCTGGTGTCCCTGGTTTATATTAAAAATTGGTGGTAGTACTCCAGATGACAACCCTTATAAATATCCCGGTATGATTCATATTTCTAGTGGTGTAGCGTTAGTGCTACCGGGATATAAGATATTCACTTCTTATCAAGGAAGTTATGACGCTTGATAAACACACAATACAGGGATTAACAGCATTTACGCGAATTTGAAAAACGAATGATAAACGCTGGGTATTTTGAAGTGGGTTCTGCACCTGCTCAAGGTGGAAGAATTAAAGTATGGTGGTCACATGATGAATATCCCAGGGTCGAATCAATGTATAGTCCCGATAGAAATATTGTACTGACTGCTTATCATGTATGAATTTGTAATTTGTCACAATATTTATTTTTGTTATTAGTGTATGATTCAACTCAAATTTTTTACAACTTCTACAATAGATTGGGAATTTTGAGGGTACAAATCAATACTGGATTATCTTCCTTAGCAGCACAAGATAAAGCTATCTGCATAGTTTTCAAAGGCAAATCTGGCTCATTTAGTAACTGCTCGTTTTGTGCATCTGCAAAATCTCGGTTTCGTGCTAACCCATACAAATCATCCCACCGTTCCCCATCCCGTAAGTGTTCTGGATAATATCTCAAAGCGTAACTACTCTGATGTTTCTGCCAATCACTA
>JBCBHT010000026.1:0-487 GCA_038525335.1 Cyanobacteria bacterium J06621_15
CGAATGATGGTGACGACACGGTTATTGGTAAAGTTACAGCTAGTAGTGTTGGTGCTTCTTTAATTGATGATTTCGATGTATTAACTGACGTAATTGAGAATTTAGGTCAATTCAATACTGGTAATGGTGACGATAAGATAATTGGTGAAGGTTTTACCTTTGGTGACGGTGTTGATGCTGTTTCCGGTGGGATTGATAACGGACGTGCTTTGGTAGAGCGTTCGGAATTTGTTCCTCCTATATTTAAAACTGGTAGCGGTAACGATAAAATCGAAGCTGTTGCTGAAGCGATAGCTATTAATAGTGCAGCAGTTACCGATGGTTTGAGTAATGTTGGTGAATTTTTAACTGGAACCGGAGACGATTTAATTATTGCAACTGCGATTAGTGAAACTTTTGGTAATGGTAGAGCTATTGCTGATGGGATTGATAATCGAGGTTTGTTAAATACTGGTGATGGTGAAGATAAAATTATTGTTAATGCGGT
>JBCBHT010000026.1:497-7378 GCA_038525335.1 Cyanobacteria bacterium J06621_15
CCGATGGTTTAGCTTTAGCAAACGCTATCGACCAAGATGTAGAAATGGAAAGCGTGATTGATTTAGGTAACGGTGACGATATTATTTTCGCTGAAGCAAACGCATTTTCTACAGAAAATATTAACGCAATTGCAATTTTGGGAGGAGTAATAAAAGCTGGTGACGGAGCAGATAACATCCGCGCTTGGAGCAATGATAATTCTATAGAACTTGATGGTGGTTTAGGTTTTGGTAACGTTGAAATCGATATGGGTTCCGGAAACGATACTTTATTTGGATTCGGTAACGCAATAGTCGATGGTGGTTCCGGTATTGATACTTTAGAATTTGACTTTTCTCTGAATGAATTTATTTTCGGTGGAGGTTCGATAATCTCAAACGGTGACTTCATCGATTTCACCTTTGCTGATATCACCTACAGAACCACCAACTTTGAAAAATTTGAATTCAGCGCTGAATTTGAAACTGATATTTTTGGATAGGGGATTGTGGATTCTTGTTTTCAGTGGTCAATTTGGAACCAGCTAAAATACACCGCTGATTTACCTCACCCCCATCCCCTCTCCCGCAATTGCTTCAACGGAGGGAACCTCCGCAACGCATTGCTCTCCTTATTAAGGAGAGGGGTGTATTCAATTCAACTGAAAACTGGGATATCTCCTCTTCTCATCTCTTCCCTCTGCGCTCTCTGTCTTGGAAAGTTGCTCATGGGGGAAACCCCCAAGACCGCACTTTCCGCCGCGCTCTCTGCGGTTTAATAAATTAACAATCCTGTGTAAAAAAGAAAGCTGTTCCCTATTACCTTACTCTGATAAATAGCTATATAACTTTCGATAAATGTTTAATCGGAAGCATTTTTTAGATTTATTTGTCATCCTCCTTTTTGAATAATCAATAAAGTGTAATTAACAAAAATCTCATAATTCAAAATCTTCTTTAATACAGCTAAATCATTGTTTAAAGAAGGTTTTACTTATATAGCAATCATCACTGATTTAACAAATTAATCAAAATGATACAGAAAATATAATTATCAAATGTAGCAATATTGCTTTTTGTTTACCAAGAAAAAATAGTTAATATTCCCGAAATAGCCATAAATCAAAGAATAAAGAGAATTTAATTTTATCTTTAGAAACTAACTTGTGAATCCTGTTATACAATGCAGTTAGTAAACGAGATTACTTTAAAACAAGTAGTTTAGTTTGGGAGAAAGTCGTTTTATCAAAAAACTATTACCAGTAGCGATATATAATCGTTGCCGTCTCAAATTATTGCAAATCCTTTAACACTACTTAGAGGATGTTTGAAAAGTCTTTAAAAATTATTCCCTATAAAATAAAATTCCATATTTTGACTTCAATCCCTATTCGCTGTTTTGGATGAGGGTTAAATTTTGGTATGGATTGGGAATTTAGAAATTAGAACTTTTCAAACAGCCATTAAGGAAAATGGTTTGTAGTAGCTAACAAGATTTCAGAAACTGGGTTTCTCCCGAATTAATTCCAAAATAAAGACAAAAGCATCTGTTGTGAAAATCCAAAATCGCTTTGGGATATGAATTTATTTAATTTCGACCGCAAAAAAAGAGGTCAAAGTATGACGAACAGCAGCAGTAGTAGAAAAGTTGATTTGGTTATCGTAATCGATACCAGTCCCTCAATGAGAGATGAAGCGAGGGATTTGAGTAAAGCTGCTGAAGTTGCAATTAATTCAGCTAAATCCAGTTGTCCCTCAGATTTGAGAGTAACTTGGCTTGGTGTTGAAGGTGTTTGGAAAGGAACCAAGTTTAATCAAACTATTAGAGATTATTTAACTGGTAGTTGTAAAGTATCTGATTCTCAACTCCGTGGTAGAAAGAGAGGGGAATTAAAATCAGCGGGAGCGCAGGAAGATGCTGCTAGAGCTATAGATGATATTTCCAGTTTCTTTGATTGGAGAGATGGAGCTTCCAGAGCAATTTTTTATTCTGGTGATGAAGCTCTTGAAGGTGGTGGAAGCAAAACCGAACGTGAAGATATTGAAGCTGCTGATTTAGCGATTGAAAAAGCTAAGCAGAAAGAAGTTACCGTTCACACCTTTTTTGGAACTTCTAGAAGTAAGCATCAAGAAGGAGTCAAGCAAGAGTATTCCAGAGTTGCTTCTTCTACAGGGGGACAGTTTTTTACAGATAAAGATTTAATTGGTGGTTTTGCCAAAATTCTAGAAAAGGTTATTTGTGGAAGCTGTAATTCTCAAATCAGTCCGGGAACGGTTTTTGTTCAGGATTGTTTGAGCAATCAAGTCAGCAAGCTATATACCTTAGATTTAAATTCCGGTAAAACCAACTTTATCGGTGAAATGACCGCAGAAGTTGCGGATATTGCTTTTGTCGGTTCTCAACTATATGGACTCGATTTAGAAAACGGTAAATCTGTTTTAGTCAAAATCGATTTTAATACCGGTCGTTGCGAAACTGTTGGTAATTTAGGTTTTGCTGCTTCTGGTTTGGCTTATAATCCCGAATCTCAGACTTTATACGCGACAACAGCAAAGCAATTAATCGAAGTTGATATCAATACAGGTAAAGGTAAATCTGTATTGAAGGTCGCGAATCAAGAATATAACTGCGGTGAAGTTGCTTTTACAGATAATGGCGAGATTTATATTACGTTAATTGGTTACGACAAGAAGAAGATTTTAGCCAAATGTAATTTAACAGCAGGTACCGTTGACCATATTGGTGACACAGGATTCCCAGATATCGGAAGCTTAGAATTTATCGGAGATACTTTATATGGTGTGACCGGTAACTTCTTCAATTTAGGAAAAGACGGTCAGGTAATTCGTATCGATACCAAAACCGGGAAAGGAATTTTAATTACAACCACCGAACCCAAAGGACGTTGGGCTGGAATGAGCGTTTATCAACCCGCATCAAAGATAGATTCTCAAAAATCTCAAAATCAAACTCAAACTCAAACTGTAATTTCTACTAACGGTAGTCAGAATCAAGAGAAAGTAACTTCTCAATCTAATAATCAAAATCAAGAACAGGAAAAGGAAAAGGAGCCAGTAATGAGTGTATTAACAATTGACACCAAAGAAAACTGCTATGTAATTGACCCCGGTCAAATGAATCATTTGCAGCAAAATGTCGCGAATTCCTTTACTTTAGACAAAGGTGTTTACGACATCAGTATTGCGAGCGGTAAATATAAGTACGCTAAAACCAGAAACCAAGGAGAACCTTTTGTTTTACTTTGGGTTTATGGAGAAAACGGTGCAACATTCATCAATCAAAATACAGGATTTGAAACAGGAGCTACCTGGACAACTTTAAATGGTTACGATAATCATTTGAAATTAGAAGTTAAACAAAAAGCTGTAATTTGTGGATTATTCTTCGATGTAAACAACAGCGAGAATAACGGCTCCATCAAACTTTCCATTACCAGCAACAAACCATACTTTAATCCTCAAGAGTTAACAATTGCGAGTAAAGAAAATTGTTATATCTTGAATGAAAATTATTTATCCAGCCTTAAGCAATCCGGTAAAAATCTTGTTGAACTCACACCCGGTAACTACAAAATCCGAATTCAGTCAGGAAACGCTAGCTACTGGTCGGACGATAAAAAATTCAATTTAGAACCTTGGGCTTTGATTTGGGCTAAAGGTGGAAAATTCACCACAAAATTAGCTGGTGTAGAAGTAGAAGAAAGCTGGTGTTCATTGAACGGTTTAAAAGATGAAATCGTTTTAGAAGTCAAAGAAAAAACTTCCATCACCGGATTCTTTTTCGATACATATAAAGAAGATAACGAAGGAAAAATTGTTTTAGCAATTGAACCAATTAACGCAACCGAATTAAATAATAAAAAGCAGCAATTACAGCAACAAGCGCAATTCGTTACCAGCAGCGCTGGAACAACAAACGGTAATACCAGAACTAAAACAACTACAACCAACGGAAACGGTGGAAAAAGTACAACTACAACCACAACAACCGTAACTGCTGGTGGAAGCGGAAATAATCTCGAATATAACTTCCGTTTTGACGAAGCTCAAATGGAAAAAATGTGGCAGAAAATGGCAGCCAACATTGAAAAATCCGTTACCGTCAAAGCCGAACAAGACGATAAACAAGCAGCATATAACTGGGATAACTTAGAAAAATGGTTGCTCAAAGGCTATCAATCCCAAGCCAAAGACTTATCAATGCAGGTAGCCAAAGTCGAATTCATGACCAAAGCGCTATCCCAGCAAATGGAAGCCAACTTCAATCAAAACTTCCAAGCTTGGGCTAGTCATTTCGACAAACGCATGAACGACATGATGAGCGGTAGACTCAACGAACTAATTGAAGAAAGAGTTAACACCAGAATCAAAGACAGAACCCAGGAAATCAAAAACGAAGTCGTTCAACAAATGAACAGCGACTTAGAAAAACGAGTTAATTCCTTATTAAACGTCAACCTAGCGAATAAAAATCAGGAATTAAAGAACCAAGTTGCTCAACAGTTGCAGCAAGATATAGAAAAGCGGATTGATTCGGTAGTTAACCTCAAAGTTTCTAATCAAACCCCGCAAATTAATAACTTAGTCGTTCAGCAAATCGAAACCGACATCGATAAACGCATCAACGACGTAGTTAAATTAAAAATGGCGAATCAAAATCAAGAGATTCGCAATCAACTATCCGAACAACTCGGTAAAGACATGGACGGACGCATTGATTCGGTAGTTAACATCAAAATCGCCGACCAAAGCCAGAATATCAAGAACATGGCAGTTCAACAAATGCAAGGAGAAATCGACAAGCGAGTTGAAGCCATGACCAACCTCAAGCTAGGTGACTTCGGAAGAGAAATTGGCGATCGCCTAACTCAACAGGTAAATAAAGATATTGACGGACGCATCGAATCGGTAGTTAACCTAAGAATCGCCGACCACGGTCAAACAGTAAAGAATCTTGTTGCTCAACAGCTTCAATCCGATATCGACAATCGCATCAACGCAGTAGTTGATAGAAAAACAGAAGATAACGTCCGTGGAATAGTAGATAACGCACTCAGCGACATCGACAACCGTATCAACGTCAACTTCGACAACAAAATTCTCAACTTCCGCAACGACGTAAACTCCATAGTTGATAACAAACTATCCGAAAACGTCCCCACCATCAAACAGAACCTGCTCGGAGACATCAAAAATCAGCAATTCTTCCTCGACATGCAATCAATCAAAGCCGAAGTAGAAAACTTCTACTCCCGCTTAGGACAATTTGAAACCCAACTGTATCGTCGCATCAACCAAGGAGACACCGAACTTTACAACTGGACATTAGAACAGCTAGTAGCACTACAAGGATGTTTAACAGATAGACAAGCATTAGTGAAAATGTTCGACAAATTCAGCGCAGAACTAAAACAGCAACTAGACTGTGCTGATTGCGTAGACCCCAAGAAATTTACCCCATTCAAAGCCAACGTGCAGACATCTCAGTTACCTGAATCAAAATAATTAGTTAATAGAAAACAAATAACTAATGTAGAGACGTAAAATTTTACGTCTCTTTTCTTTTAGGTTGTAACGAAAATTGGTAATCGAAAATTGGTAATTGGTAATTGGTAATTGGTAATTGGCAATAAACCTCACCCCCAACCCCTCTCCTTAACAAGGAGAGGGGAGTTTAAAATTCATACATAATTCTTTCCCTTCTCAACTAATAAAAATTTGCAGTTTGAAAATTATTGTAATTAATACTTATTAATTATTACTTCTTACTTCTTACTTTTTACTTTTTACTTCCTACTCATTACTTATTCCCAAAGTTAGATTGTTTAACCTATTACAACAATAAAATAAAATGTATTATCCTAAACAATCAAGCAATTATCATAAAGCTAGAATTGAAAAATAAGCTGCAAAAACTAAATAAAAACCGAATAAAAATTAAATACCTACAAATAAATAAACTCCTCCACACATCAATCATTTCTTAGAAGGAGAAAAACTCGTGGTTGCAGTAGTAAGTACCAAAGAACAACTGAAAGAAGCGCTAATCAATCAAGCAGAAGAAATCATTGTCGTAGATGCTCAATTAGCTACAGATATCGGAAAATTCATCGAAAGACTGAGTTTTGCAACAGAAGACGAATATAGGAATATAGTTACAATTGCTGCTGGTAGCTTAGTTATTGGATTTACGCTCTTAGCTAATATCATGGCTTTTGGATTTCTCGTAGGGTTCAAAATCTTAATTGCTCAAGAAATTATCATGTTTATTATTTTCTTGATTGCATTAGCAATGAAGCTAAATAATCTACTGAAAAACAATTACGAAGTCATCAAAGAAGATGAAGAAGGGTTGCTTCTCAGATATAAACTGAGTTGAGATAATGGTCGCTATAATCAAAAAAGCCTCAACTTACATAGATTTTGACCGCTCAAACTAAATTAAAGTATTTTTAATGTAGAAACTTGTAATTTTTTTCACAGATTTCTGCATTTTTTTATTTTACAGAGCAAGATAGTCCCACTAAATGCATCATATTAGATGGGACATTCCAAGAATCTTAATTGTAGTTTTACTTCCTGATAACCCAGACGAGTAGGTGCAACAATCAGAAAAATAACTTTGTATGAGGTATTGCGGTTATTGGTTATCGCTCAAAAGAATGCCAGAAACACAAAATAAATCGGCTGTAACTGTTACCATACCAAGAAATAATCAATTTACAGTTGCCGCTCTTGAGTCAATCATGCAAGGTATTGGTCAAGGAATACAACCATGAAAGCCAATGCAATTCGCAAAGTAGCAGAAGAAGGTGTTCACCGTAGGTGCGGCTTATTTGAAATCTTGCTTCCAAATACAAAAAATGTAAGAGATTATATTC
>JBCBHT010000026.1:7388-44270 GCA_038525335.1 Cyanobacteria bacterium J06621_15
AGAAGAAGGTGTTCACCGTAGGTGCGGCTTATTTGAAATCTTGCTTCCAAATACAACAAATGTAAGAGATTATATTCCAAGAATTCGTGAAGCTATTGAAACGCTAGCAGCTTCAGAAAATCTTTCTCAACTTGAAGTTTTAAGCAATTTTATTAATAATTATCCGAATTTAAAACTACAAGGTTTTGTCACACAAATTGCAACCCCTCACGAATATAATTTAAGCGGTGAAATTACAATTTTTTGTCCAGTATTTGATAAATTACGCAAAATAAAAACTGAACTCAAAGACCACAATTATATTTTAGCAATCAAAGCTTATCAAGAAAGACTACCTATTGTTTGCATGGGAGATTTATCAAAAGAAAATAATATTTTTGTTTTGAAAAGTCCCCGTGGTTTTCAAATTGAGAATATTTGAATTTTTTCTAATTAACTAGGGCTTGCTGAATCAAATTCAAGATATCGTTTCCACGTTATGTAAACAGAAACTCAGAATTAATATGATGGCGGTTTACAAAGCAACGAACTGAGCATTGTAGCCGGAAGTAAGGGGCGGCATCTTGCCACATTATCTAAAATGATAATGTGGTTAAAAGCTTTCGCTGCAATGGTTACAGCTTTAAACTTGAGGTGGAAAACTATTTTTCGCTATTCATGTTTTCTAACTGAATCGCTCTTATTATCGCTTGTTTCAATATTAATCAAATGAGCGTTTTTTTTCGCGTCTAGGCAAAATATTCTAAATTAACTTGGCTATCAACGGGACTATAATTATGCAATTTATTAAGTGATAACACTTATGTAAATAGTCTTATTATTAACAAAATAGTTCAATGTGAATTTTTATTACATTTTAAGAAGTTTGTTTAAGTAGTTACTATTTATCCTTTGTTTTACGAAGCTAAGTTAATAATTGCTTATTTTAGTGCAATGGATAGATTTGGGATACCCAAATCAATTAATAACTTCGCAACATCGCTCTTTGTCAACAATTGTTGTTACTTCTTCTTGTATTGGTTGAATTATTTCTGAAAGAATCAATAATTATAATTGCTTGCTAACCCATAGCAAAATCTGTAAATTGCCTTTTTAATGGTGAATGAAATCCTATAACAATATCTTGTTTAGGAATCCCCATCGAAACTAATTCTTCAGCAATATTTATTTCAGTTCCATTCCACTGAATCCAAATTTTTTCATTTTTGATATCTATATGTATCGAACAACCATAAACACGATGTTTATTTTCCCAACCTACATTAACAAGTTGATAATGGTCGCGTACAGTGTCAAATATCTGTTCTACCTCTACATCTCCGTAGGAAGGTTTGTAACTACCATATTTAACCAAAAGTTGCTGAACATATTCTCTATATTTTTCTAATTTATCCATCTTACTACTTCCTCTATTTCAGTATCATAAACTACTAGCTTTAATTGAAATTCTTGAAGTTGAAGCTGTAGAAATGGAAGCTTAAAAAAATCATTATAGGTTTCTATATCAACAGCTAAATATAGTTTGCGTTCTGGTTCTTTTGCTCGAAGAGCAGTTCGGTAGTTAAGGAATTGTCCCAGAGCTACATGAAAATCAGTGATAGCTGATGGATTTAGAAAACTTTTTATTTCAACAGCGATTTTTTCTCCTTCCTTTTCAGCTGCAAGTAACTTTTCTGCTCCCAAATCGATACGCATTTGAACTTGACCAAAGTCAATATATAGGGGGTCATTTGTAATATTCCACCCATCCTTTTCCAAAGCTAGTCTGACAATATCGTGAAATTTATCTTTTGCTGACATCACTTCTAACATCCGAAGGGAGTATTACAATTTTACATCACAGCCAGAGTGTATAATTAGAAGGCTATTAGCGATAGGCGCTTATTGCAGGTACTGTGCAACTATAATTAGTCATTATTTTAGCGTCACTTTAATTGTCTACTTGTTTTTGTCTTTGTTATGGAAACAGAGGCTCAAGATTAATATAGCGGTTTACAAAGCAACGACCCAAGTATTGTAGTTGGAAGTAAGGGACATCTTGCCACATTATCCCTTTAGGATAATATGGTTAAAACCTTTTGCTGCAATGATTAGAGCTTTACCCTTGAGGTGGATAATTGTTTTTCGCTATTAATATTTTCTGACCCGAATCGTCATCTATCTCTTTTTTCGATATTGTTCAAATGAGCGTTTTCACGTTTAAGCGAAATATTATTAATTAACTTGGCTATCAACATGACTCTAATTACATACAATTCTGTAAATCTAAAATATTAAGTAATAATACTTATAAAAACAGTATTATTATTAATATTCTTGCCAAAAGTAAATTTTTATTACGTTTTTAGGAGTTTATTTAAGAAACTAATATTTATCCTTTGTTTTACGAAGTTAAGTTAATAATTGCCTATTTTAATGCAATGGGTAGATTTCGGATACCCAAATCAATTAGCAACTTCACAACGGGAGTTCTTTATCAACAACAATTGTTGTTATTTCTTCTATTGCTTGAATTATTTCCGAAAGAATCAATAATTATATAGGTAGTCCTAAAACTGCCACTATGTCTCGTCCAGCTTTTTCTATTTTCGCTCAACAGTATCTCTCAGTTCTACTCAATGATTTTGGAACTGTTTACCTAAACGAGCCAATCCCCCGAGATGCTAATTTGAGAGTTTTTAAACTTCCATCTCGATTTAACCTGGGAACCGAGTATTTAAAGGAAATTACTCAAGGAAACAATCGGGTTATGATTAGTCCAGAGGTTATTGGAGAAGCGGAATTGGTCGATATTCTGTTTGAACCTCACCTGGAAAAATCTCGAACATCTTTAGGATTATTAGGAGAGTTTTTGTCAGTTCCCTGTATTATTGAAATTCTGCGTTGGGCACCAGATGTATGGCAGCTACGGGATTGTTTGCGCCATTGGTTAACCTGGGAAAGCGAAGCCGATAAAGGTATTATTCCTGCAAATGAAACGAGTGTGGGTAATTCAGAAGCGCACAGCGATGATTCAGATGAAATTGACAAAACTCTACTTATTATAGTGCCTTCAATTGCGTCTCAACACCTCCAAGGATTTTCAGCTCGTCGGGACATTAATATTTCAGGTATTTACCATTTCGCACCAGCTTTTTGCACAACTATTGTCGTAACTAGCGAACTTCCCCAAAATATTTCAACACTGTGGCTCAGACTTCTAGGACGCGGACCAACTCAACGAGCAGCAATTATGGAACTCATTGCTTTAGATGATAATCATCCACACTGCGCTGTAGTTCGGCAACAATTACGTGAATGGTATCAACTTTTATCTAATAGTCAAATGTTTAAAGAAGGTAAACTATTAATGCAAACATTAGCCAGTATTTAAACTTCAGCCGTTTCAACAAGCTGCTTATAAAAAGTACTTTTATCACCACTATATGAGATATAAAATTGGAGGTGATATCGTTAAGGCAGGTATTGAACCTTCTTATATTTGAGTCAGAAGCATTTTTAAATGATGATGAGTAGGTTTTAGAATTAAAACTATGATGACTTATAAAGGTTATAGTGCAAATTTAGAAGTTGATGTAGAAGCTGGTATTATTTTTGGGCGGGTATTGGATATTAATGATGTAGTCACATTTAAAGGTAAAACAGTTGAGGAAGCACGTCAAGAATTTCAGAAATCGGTAGATGATTATCTTGCTTTTTGTGAAGACTTAGGGGAAGAACCAGATAAACCTTTTTCTGAAAAACTTCCTTTTCGTACAACGCTCTTATCATCACCGCAAGATTTTTATAGCAGCTTCTAAAGCTGGTAAAAGTATTAATGCTTGGATGGATGAAGTATTAAGTATCGCAGCAGATAAAGAAATGAATACCAATTCTTGATTTTAAGACAGCAAGTAAGCATAAAAAAATCAAAACAGGACGATGTATTCTTATCTATTCTAGTTGACAAAACAAGACTTGAAGTTAAATATGTAGCTATTCAAAGAAAAGTTAATTAAGTTTTTCAGTCCCCAACGAATTGGGGACTGTGCTTAATTCCTGGTTGTTTCTAGCATTAATGCTTTACGCAACTCCACTGCATGAAAGATACTCAAAACATCACATTGCCAAGTTGGTAATAGTAACACCATTAAAATTTCTTCCAAACTATTAATCCAACAAAATATAATCGGGAGCCTTCATAGTATTCGCGTAACTGAAACCAAATAATCCTACAGTAGCTATCAATAGAGTTAATCCCCAAACTTTAGCAGTATAAGTATGGAAACTAGGAAATTTTTGGAATTTGATTAAGCTAATCGCAAACAATATTAATTGAATAGCAATTGCAGATAGTAAAGGTAATCGAAAATTGATGATTGCTTGAGGATATTTACCACTCAACTTTCTAACCCTCAATAATTACAGATTAGAGCTACTATTTATATAGCTTTATACTTATTTATTACGCAATTATTATTTTCCTGGCACAGATTATTGCGTATACTCTTTGCCTACGATACTTTTAATTATAAAAAAGGTTGGGTAAAGGAACCAAATTGCAATACCAATACCGAGAAAACTAAAAACAGCGCAACATAGGACATTTGAATTGCAGAACCAAAGATTTCACCTTGAGTTTCTGCATCCCCAGCAAATTTGTAATCTTAACCAGGTTTCTGTAAAAGGTTCTCTTCAATAGAAAAGGTTGAACCAAGCGAAATGGCACATGGAGCATCAGTCGGTTCATTCTTTACTTTGTTAATTGGTCTTGATTTTTTTACTTTGATAAATTCATGATGTGAGCTTCCGACTAGCGGCTATCGCTACTAGCAACAAATGAAACTGACACATTTGATTAAAGCTCAAACCCCTAGTGGATAAGGTTTTGAAAATGTGTTAGTTAGAAGATCATCCGATTAGAGCGTGCTTTCGTTAGGCGAATAATTATTGAATAAAAATGCTGGAATTACTGACCATAGGACTAGTACAGCAAAATATACCAACTCGGGAATAAGCTCAAACCAGTTGGCTGATAACAATCCAGTAATCAGAATGACATGTGCAAGCATTGCCCAAACAATACTCGCTATGACCTGTAATTTTGCACCGGGATTGGTGAATAATACTTTTCGGTAAAAGGCGATTGCCAAAGGCAGAAAAATAATTATTGCTGTTAACAGCCCAGGATTATATGATTGTTGGAATATTCCTGGAAGGATATGACTGATGGCATTGACAAGTACAATCCCATTCATTGCGAATAGTGGAAATAAATGTTTTGGACTACGCCAGATGGCGATAACACCCACTAGCCATACGAGAGAAGTATTTATCACAAATATTGCTTCTCGGCTCAGTATTATTACACTCGAATCTTGCGCTCCGAGTACGCTCAGAAATAAGGTATTGAAATACCCGTAAAACGCATACTTATTACCAAAAATATCAATCCAATGTTCCTCGAATTGATGAATACTATATGCTAGTAGCAGTAATACAGATATTAATTTCGTATCTGAAAAAACTTCCTCCGTCTGCTCAGTTCTGGACGAAAAGAATATGAAAAGAATGAATGGAACTGCATAGATACCAATTTTCATCCAATTTTCTATCAGAAAATCATACTGCCCTAATGGTGCCCAAAGCATAAAAAATAAAAGACAAATGCTTGCAAAAGTTATTCTTGAGTTATTCATTAGCTCTCTTTAGAAGATACACTTACAGGATATTTTTGATAATGCTTCAAAATTATTTCTTATCTACACTTTGGGGATAAGTAAATGTGAGTCAAATTCCCCTCCAATGTGCATTACATATACTCCATAGTTGAAGGAAACATCTTTAAAGTAGGGCCCAGAGGGAATGATTTCTTGGGGACTGACAATGAGTTGTAATGCTTCACCAGATGCAAAAAAGGTGCTGCTTGGGTAGAGTGCTATTTCCACCGGTACGATTTCACCCGGTTTTAGTTTTTGTTCCCTATCTGCCGATAATACTGGGTTATATGGAGTAGACTTTCCTGAATCAAGTTCTCGTAGTGAGGCTCTGCACCATCCTCTTGTGACCATATCTTGTGAGTTGCCGACAGAACCGTAAAAGTTAACAGACTTTTTATCTCGGCTTAGCTTATTCACAGCGACATATAATCCGATGTCATCTGGTGATTCCTGACTAACGTTGTCACACCGAGTCTCTATCCATAGTCGTACTTTCATATAGCCAGTCAGTTCGGTATCTTCAGTAAACTCGTATACAAAGGTGGCTTTTCCTTTAATTAGACATCTCCGAAAACAACCAAAGTCTTACTATCACTACCTTTGAAATTGCGATCGCCAAATCGCAAAGATAGTTAGTTTGTACGCAAGAATAAGGCTTTGAGATGCTTACTATTAACAACTAGCGAAAAAATAGCATATATTGAAACCAATGCACTCTTGAAATGTTTAGTTATTTATAGTCATAAAATATATGTGCCTATTCGCAATCTAACAAGTCCACAAATCGTCATAATTATCTGTTCATATTTATTTGGGTTTAATCTAAATCTTTCTTGAGCTACTCGAAATATTTTTACCAAACGAATTAAGTGTTCAACAAAAATTCTTTCTGAAGCCAACTCTTTATTTCTTTCTTTTTGCTCTAGAGTTAATTCTTGTTTTTTCGGTTTCTTATGAGGAGTTTTAATTAATTCTTCTCCTTCATAAGCCTTATCTCCATTAAATTTTTGATTTGAGTCAAACCCTTTTCGGGATTCACGATACAATTTTACATCACTTTTAGGTCCTGGTTTACCTGCTACAACATCAACAATATCTTTACCATCTGGTAAAACAATTAATTGATTTTTAAAAGTATGTTTTTTCTTTTTACCTGAGTAATATTTTTTTTGCTCTTGATATTCTCCAGGTCTTTCTATAGGCTGCTCACAGCTATCAACGATTAATTCAAATTCCGTTAAAAGTTCTTTAACAACCTCGTATTCAGATTCGTTTTTTTTACCTGTTCAATAAGGCTTGGTGGTAGCATTTTTCCTAAAAGTGGAAACCAATAATTAAATGTGTCATTCGCTGTTATTTCACTTACACCAAATTGAATACCAAGTAACTGAAATGTTGTAAATTGTCGTAAATATATCAGAGTCAATAATATTTGTTCTTCAAGGGATAATTTTCTCTTACGACCACCCCCTTTTTTGATAATTCTTGTTTTTTTTAATTCTGCTTCTGACTCGACTTCTGCGTGCATGGCGATCGCTTGTTTCATTAACTGTTTTAATTGGTCGAAATTTATACCAACTAATCGCTGTGCTTCTTGCGGATGTTTCTCGATATACCCTGGTATTGAATTCATATTATTAACCTTTACAAAGGCTGATTAAATATTATTTTACCAGATTTTATTTATATTCCGGAGATGTCTATTGCAGAATATGCTAATTCCTTGGATACGGGTAGAACTGTCAAAGATAATGACTTTTGTTCGCTCAAATAGAGCTTCTGGTATTCGGTGCGGTCAATTGGCCATTCTTGCTCATAGCGGATTGAGTGAATTTCCTTGAGACTAGAACGGACTTCCAGCCGCACAGGAGGAGTATTGAGAAATCCACTGGAAGTATCTCCTTTGAGGAAACAATCCATAAAGTTTCGAGTTAAAGTTTGTACTTCAGGAGAGTAGTAAGCATCCCATTTACCAGTGCGGTGAGTATAAAGCCATTTATGTTGCGATCGCGCCTTCATAAACGCCCGAAAGCTACCCATAGTATGTAGTCCGTGGTCGGAGAAAGAACCACAAACCAGCATTGGTACGGTAATTTCTTCGAGTTTTGCGACCTTCTTCTTCCAGAAATCATCATAAAAAGGATGCTTCTCTAGGAAGTTAGTGGGGATGCTACCTTCAACATTGATAAAGTCTTCTGGTGTACCGTTAATTGCACTTTTGACTTCAGTACTCCACCAAAAAGCCGGAAAACCTAGCTCAGTTAGACCACTGCGTGTAAAAATATCCTGATATGGGTCTGTAAGTCCTTCCCAAGGAGAAATACAACACAAGGATGGGGGCGGTCCTCCGTAAGCCTGACAGGCTGCCACATGATACTGACTAATCGCCAGAAAACTAACACCATTCAAGCCAACTTTGCCGGTACACCAGGGTTGTTTTGCAATCCATTCAATTGCTTCGTAGTAGCATTTACCCTGGTGTTCAGAAAATACGGAGGGATGACCACCACTATTGGCATATCCCGGCAGGTTCATATTGACAACGGCATATCCAGCAGGCACCCAGAAATTAGGATCGGGGGATTCCCAACTGGTCAACTTAGAAAATTTGGGCTTTCCAGCTTGAGGAATCAAACGATACTGCTGAGGGGCACCGCCGAAGGGTGTTTTCCCCAAAGCTGAGGTGATGTGGTTGTCGTAGGGATGGGCACACATAACAACAGGTAATGGTTCGCCACACTCATTTGCCCGTTTTGAGCGGTAGACATTGGCCGTTAAGCAAAACCCCTCACTCATGGGAATTTCAACATCATACTCACACAAAATATCGGGATCTGCTTCTGTCAGTTCACAGTGGGGGCTGAATAACTGACCAGTTTTGAGGGCATTCATGACAATCGGAGCTAAGGCTCGAACTGTATTCAGCAAATCTTTGTTCATTTTTACTACACTGCAGAACTAAATGAAACTCCCATCAAAACCAAGACTTACCCATGGACTACGTATTTACGTCATTACGAGCGAAGCGACGTAATCGCAAAGCTTTATTTTCCATTACGAGTGTATAAGTCCTAAAAACTATTTGATTGCTGCTTGTTTAATAGGAATTTTGGCTATCCAAGTGAGATAATAGACCAAGCAAAAGTTAATGTAATTAACCTGGGTTAACTTTTCTGATAGCGATATTTAAGAAAGCGGCAAAGCCCCTGTGGCGTAATACCAATAAAGCGCGCAATATCCTTATCTTGGACACAACGAATAACATCTTGCTGACGCTCTTCCAGAAATCGATAACGGTACTCCGTGTTCAACAAGGTTTTTGTACAAATAATCTCCTTATCGAAGAGAAGCGTTTCAAGTATCTTTTTCCGTAAATACTCACCAAATGCGTTCCCTCTATAATATTCTTCGAGAAAAAAATTTATCGACATTGAAACACCGCTAACGTCCGTGATGGCAATCAGCGTATCGTTAGCATACTCTTTCGTTAAAGCACTAGTGATATTTGAGCAGAATTGCCCTCTACTGAAGAATCGTGCAATTGGTGAAACGCCTTCTGCCATAATTTGCTCAGATGCAGCAATTCCGTCCGAAATGAAAAATATTTTATCGCAAATAAAATGTTGATTAAAAATGACACTTTTCTTTGTAAATGAAAATTCCGATATCTTGGATTTTATTTCATTCCATTCAAATGATTTTAATTGAATGGAATGGGAAAGGATATCGTCTTCAAATGATGAAATAGCCGTCATTTCTTATATTTACAATAAAAGTGATGCTTTATCTACATCACAGTATTATATGTACCATTTTAGTGGAGTTGATTGCCCAAAGGAGGCTTCTTCGTAGAATAGCTAAATTTCTGAGGGTTTGCGACGAAAATAGGCATAAAAACTCAATATAATTGCCAAGGATGAGATGATGGTCATAACAGTTCCAGGTACAAAATTGTTGTAACCACCGAGGTCGATAAATATAAAATATCCAACATCAAGTAGACCGCCAACTAGGGCTGATATAAATATAGCAGCAACGTTGTTGCGCCAAATCAATATGCCACCGATAATCGTAACGACACCACCCCAAAGCAGATTGAAGCCGTGCTGATTAACAACGGCACCAACAGCATCTGGATAATCCATTGCCAAGAGTGCAGGATCTACGCTATCCGCAATGCCTGCAACTGCACCCGCTGTCTCCTGGGAAATGGTCATCACCCCAGCTAAAGCATGAACGAGTCCCCAAATTACCCAAAGGATGGCGGAAATTTTCAATAGTATGGATGTTTTTTGGCTATTAATTTTCATAGTTGTGGGTTCCATCTTAGCTCAATCGATTATGAATTCGTAGAAAAAATTGTTCGGTTAAAAGCATGGTGAGAGTAACCACAGCAAAAGCGATATTTCCGTCCCCTGCCCCGCCAAAGAGAATGCTTTTGCCAAATACAGAATGAATGCTGAGCAAAAGAATAACCTTAGAGGAAACATCAATTACTAAGTAGATAATGGCCTTACCCAGTAGAATGCTAAAACCACTTTTTTCTGCAAACAAAAAGCCAAACAACCTATGGATTACATCCATCGTGAGTTTTAACACAACTTGGACAATCAGTGCAATTAGAAGTAAAAGAGTGAAGGTCTCAATGAAAACATATTGCCAGTACTGCTCCATGAGTCCGAGTACTGTTAGATTGAGTAAAACACCAATCAGGTGGCGAGTGAATGAAATCTGCCTACTATTCGGGATAAAAATGTCAGGTTTGGTTTGACTGGATGAAGACATAATTTCTAGGTCAGTAAATGACTATAAGTAAACGTAGCTCTGAATCGCTAAGATGCCTATCTGGCAGTCTTCGGGGTATTGGATAGTTTTGCCTATCTACTTACAGCTAGTAAAAGGCTAATTAGTCAACAGCATCTTTTTGAGTATCTTTTACAGCAAGTTACTGTACTTGGGTGTCAAGCAGCAATTTAATTTCGGTTTGGATGCTCTTGTTCAAAGCGATGGAGGGGTAAGGTTTTCGCTTACCTTCAGAAATAAAGAGTCCCGATTCCCCCTCACTAACCGCTGTCTCAACAGCATCAAAAAGTCTCTGAGCTTGAAATTTAGCCGACTTAAACATCAAAGGGCGTAGCAAAATTAAGAACCAAGGCATTCCATCACTTGAACTAGTCATTGAAGTTTTTGTTGGGCCTGGATCTACTATTTGGATCAATATGCCATCTTTTAATAACGTTTCTTTCATAGCCGCGCTAACGACAGTCAGAGCTGCCTTCGACTTAGCATATGCCCCCATCAAGCCTCCAATGCTTTCTGGATTAGTCAGTGTTGTTACATCTAGTTCTTTCACACCACTAACAGCGCTTGATGAAAAATTGACGACAACTGACTGCCAAACATCCTGTGCACCTGCACTTAGCTGTTTGCGTAGCCGCTGAGTTAAAACGTATGGCGCTAAGGTGTTAAGGGCAAAGTGCCCCTCAAGGTTTTGAGGACTCATGATACGTTTATCTGTCAGAAGTCCTGCAATATTATATAAAGCTGAAATTTTAGTGTATCTAGATCCAATTTCTTCAGCGACCCGATTAATATCTGATGTATCCATCAAGTTTGCGATAAACCCAGCAAATCCCTGGCTGGGATAGGATTTTTGGAGTTCCTCTAGCTGAAAATTAGTTTTTTCTTGAGAGCGATTGACCAAGACAAGATTCCACCCTTGGCTTGCTAGAATTCTGGCAATCTCCAGCCCAATACCCCCAGTTGAACCGGTCAATACAGCTGTTTTGCTAGTTGAGGTCATAGTTTGTTACTTAATTCAAGGTAAATATCACCCCAGATAATTTCTATCTAAGGTGATGATTCAGATTCCCCAGAAGAACTGTCGTCAATAGATTACTAAAGTGCGACAGGAGGGTTGGGCGTGCTCATTTTCTTGAAAACTTCTTCATCTGGCATTTCTATAATCTGCTTGAGTAGGTCATTCTCAAAAAGCGCATGATCTTTTATCGGATCTACAGCGGGTTGAGGAACTGTTCCACCCTTACCTTCATAGGGGTCAGGTGCTTTGTAGCGTGCCAATTCATCAGGAGAAATTCCCAGTACTTCCACAACCTTTGGATCTATCCAAGCCTCGGGATTAATCGGGTTGGTGTAAGTGGCAATTTCCAAAGACAAATGATCTGGGCCATCAAAGTAAATTGACTGCATCACCCCGTGGTCAAGCGGTCCAAAGACGTGGACATCCTTAGAACGGAGACGGTCGCGCATGTTGAGAAGCTCTTCCACGCTATCGACGTTGAAAGCTAAATGTTGTAAAGTCCCTGGGGCTGATGGTCCATTCTCCGGATACGTGACACCAGCAATCGGTTCGATGTCTTTGTTGTCTGCAAACTCAACGAAACTGAGACAGCATTTTTCACTTAGCTTCAGAAAGGTATGATGAGCACCAGTGAAGCTGTGCATTGGAAATAGAGCAACAAGCTCTGCACCCAGAACATCAGTGAAGAATTCGATTTGCTTCTTCGTATCGCCTGTGGAAATTGGAAGATGGTTGATGCCGTTTGCTTTGATCATGGTTCTTTCTCCTCTGTGTCTGTCTGAATTTAGATGTGCTTCTTGATGTAAGCTTCAAGAATTTCAGAAAAATCTTCAGTGTGGTAAATCATCATCTGATGCGTCGCATCCGCCATGATTTTGTATTCCACTGGACCAGCAATCGCCTCTGCAGTTGCCTTAATCATGTCGGGTGGAAAATTAGGGTCTTTTTCACCACCGACCAGCAAAATAGGCTTCTCATTCTTTTCAATGGGAACCTCTGGGTCGTAGGCAAACACTGTCGCAAAAGAGGCCATGTCGTAACTCCAACTATTCCAGGGGTCAGCATGCTTCATCTCGCTGGCACCGTCAAGGCCGTAGTCATTATCGAGGTCAAAGAACAAATCCACATCAATCCGCGCACCCCGCCCACACATTTTGAGAATCTTTTGAACCGCCTCCGATTTAAACGGTTCTCTAACCGGTGCCATAAAAGGTCCTCCAGGTATAAAGGCTGACCCCATGATAATTGTGGCGGTAACTGCCTCAGCATAGAGACAAGAGTAGGCAGCAGCAGCGCCAAAACTTGACCCGAGTAAAAAGACGGGAAGCCCAGTTTCTTGCTTAACATGAGTAGCAAAATCCACACCTGCTTGCGCCCACTCGGCAAACTCAAACTGACCGCGCGGTCGAGTGCTGCGTGTCGATTGTCCATGACCCGGAGCATCGTAACTCCAGATGTCCGCACCTTTTTTTTCAGCGTAATAAGTGCAAAACGCATCATAAATCCCACCATGTGCGGCGAAGCCATGGGAGATGACGATGGCGTATTTCGGTTCTTTTCCACGATAGCGGGTAGCGTAAAGCTCTCCGAGCATATGAGTCTCTAAAAGCATTTTGACCTCCTATAATTTCTCACTTTCAGTTAATGCTTGAAAAAAATCGACTTCGTTTTGGGGGGAAACCTGACTCCACGCTTAAGAATCTTGATTTTTCCGTGGTGATTGATTGTTTCTGAGATAATTTCTATGTAATGTTACTCAGTTACCCAAACTATCTTGACATGTTGCAAAATTGTTGTAAATTCCAATAATATGCACATTAGGTGTGCGATTTTGCTAAGCTAACTAAGCTAGATAATTGGAATGAGATTAGAACGGCTTATCAGGTCGCCGTCACTGCTTGGGATGATGCTTTCATTGTTATAAATTCCATTAATATGTACGATATGGGATTTTGCTTTTGGTGAATGAATGGATAATTGGAATGAGATTAGAACGGCTTACCAGGTCGCACGTTTAGGAACCGTCAGCGCTGCTGCCGAAGTCTTGCGTATTCACCGAGCCACCGTTATTCGCCACATCGATACTTTAGAAGATGTTTTAGGAGCAAAAATTTTTCTGCGCCATTCACGCGGATATACCCCTACAGAATTAGGTCTGGAATTAATGCGTATGGGCCGAGCGGCAGATGCACAATTTAATCGGCTTGCAGAACTCGCAACAGCAGACAATAAAGGACTCTGTGGTGAATTTATCTTGACATCTTTGTATGTTCTTGCGCCAATGTTAATCCCATTACTGAAGGACTTTCAGGCTCAATACCCAAATATTTATGTTCGTTATCTGGCCAGTGAGAAGCTTTTTCGACTAGAATTCGCTGAAGCTCATGTTGCTCTACGTGCAGGTCCTAAGCCTGAGATTGAAGATCATGTTGTACAGCCATTTACCACAACAAATATGGGGCTTTACGCCAGTACAGACTACGTTTCCCGTAAAGGGATTCCACAAGCTTCTGATGATTTTGCAGAACACTATTTTGTGGGGTTTGACAATCTAAATTATGGACCACCATTTAACATAAATACCTGGATGCGAGAAAATATTCCCGAGAAGAATATTATTTTTCGGAGTACGGATGTGACCGTCTTGGAAACTGCAATACTATCGGGAATTGGCATTGGGTTCTTTCCAACTCACAAAGCCACTCAGCATTCTGAACTGATTGAAATCTCGCCCCATAAAAAAGAATGGGATGTACCCTTATGGATAATAACCCATGTCGATTTACGCCAGACAGCCAAAGTGAAGGCATTTCTCACGTTTTTGCAGGAAGTTACACCGTAACGTTAAGAAAATAATTTAGTATGCCGCTTAAAATTGTTACATTTGAATTCAAGTTCACTACAAAAACAATGGTGAATATAACAGGAATTACGCAACATCTGCGACTTATAAAGCACCACTAAGATAATACGCAGGTTCCATCTACCAGTAAAAGATTAATAGTTAAGTTCTCTTTAAAAACATTATATTTTAAACACCCGTATTCCATCATAATCTCCGCTATTCAAGCCAAAAACCTCACTAGCTCTCAGACCATGAAGCAATAACCCAAATACTGCTAAATTCTTTATACTGATTTGACTTCACCTCCGTTGTCATAGCGGAGGCTTTCTATTGCTTTCGCTTAATAGCTTTTCACCTTTAATTACCAAAAAATGAACTAGCCACAAGTGCGGCTTGAGTGCGATCGCGTAAATCTAACCGATTGAAAATGCGAGTCATATAATTTTTGACAGTTTTTTCGGTAATATACAAAGCCTCAGCAATTTCTCGATTACTTGAACCTTTAGCGACTAACTTTAAAATTTCGATTTCTCTTGGTGTAAGTTCATCCCAACCCGGTGGTGGAGATTTAGAAACTGGAAGTTTTTCAGCCATGACTTTACCTAGTCCTGGTCCTAGTTGGGTATAACCTTTATGTACAGAACGAATTGCATGAGCTAACTCTTCAGAAGGTGTATCTTTAAGTAAATATCCCGCAGCACCATAATGTAATGCTTGGGTGACATAATCTTCATCCGCAAAAGTAGTAAGTACTAAAATTTTAATTTGTGGGAAGGCTTTGGTAATTTCTTTTGTTGCTGCAACACCATCCATTATCGGCATCCGAATATCCATTAAAATCACATCGGGCTTTAAAGTGGGAATGGAATCAACTGCATTTTGTCCGTTATCTGCTTCTCCCACTATTTCTAAATCTTTTTCTAATTTTAGTAAGGCTTTGAGTCCGCGGCGGATTAAATTTTCATCATCAACTAATAATAAACGAATCATCTTGATTTTGGATTTTAATTTTGGACTTATATCTTATATTGGGAAGGTTACAGTAATTTTACATCCTGAATTTGGGGCTGTTGCCATATTGAAAGTACCACCAATAGCAAGAGTGCGATCGCGCATACTTTCCAAGCCAAAACCGGTTGTATTTTGGTTGGGTTTAAATCCTTTACCATTATCATAAATAATTAACTGTAAATTATTAGACTTAAAATTTACGGACTCGTTACTGATTGGCAATATCTGGGGATTACTTCCTTGCATTCCAATGATATTTGTTGTGCTGTCTGTGGGTAAATCCTGAGATGTTTGATTTTGAGTGTTCAGCGTAATTTTAACTTCTGTAGCTTCTGCGTGTTTAAAAATATTAGTGAATGCTTCTTGAGTAATCCGATGAATCGCAATTTTAACTTCGGGTTTAATAGGTAATTTTAAGTCTATTAAGCAGGTTGGTGAAATATTACTAGAGCGTTTAAATTCTTCAATCAAAGAAAAGATTGCATCTTCCAAAGATAATTCGGCTAATGGATCTGCACGTAAAGTTGAAATTGATTGACGAACTTCTTTGAGAGCATTTGAACCTAATTGTTTGGCTTCAATTAAAAATTCTGTAGCTTCAGTAGGGTCAGTTTGCCATATTTTTACTGCTGCTTCTAAATGTAAATTTAAAACTGTTAAAGCATGACCAACAGAATCATGAATATCCCGAGCAATACGGTTACGCTCTTGTACAGTTGCTAATTCTTCAATTTTTAAAGCATATTGACTTAATTGAGCATTCGCAATTGCGAGTTGTTCGTTAGCAAGACTTAATTTTTGCCGACTTTGAAATTCATTTACTAATGCAGTAATTGCCATTTGCATGAAAATTGTGCCAATTCCTAATGTTAAGACAGAAGCAAATATGGCAATAGCATATTGTTGTTCAATTGCTAAAGGTTGAATATCTTGGACTGTTTTAATTCGTTGAAGTTGTGTAACTAAAGATAAAACTATAGCCAATCCATTAAGTATATAACGGCTTATACCCCGGAACATTAAACAATTACGAGCTATCAAAATAATATACAATAGCCCAACTAGAAGAATTCCTCCAGCAAATGAAGCAATGATTATTAATCCAAATTCCAAGACTGTATAAAGGATTTTGTAAAAATTATTATGTGACGGTATTTTTAAACCAATAATTCCAAATATCAGTAAAAATAATATATTTAAAAATATATTTCTTGGCAGGATGGAAGAAATGTTAAAGGACAAAGCTATAACTTCACTAAAAATTATAATTCCTAATAAAATCCATTCTAAATAAAGTAGAAATCTCAGAGGATATTTCCTATCCTGAATAAAATAAATCATGAAATTCATATTGTTTTTTAAATGGTTCATTCGTACTTATTCACGAAGGAAGAAGAACTGACGTTTTAAAAAGGCTTAGACAGAAATAAGTATCCGGAGGACATAGATTTTTGCTCATTGAACCAATTCTAAATTCTTCATTTTGACTGTCTTCTGAAACAATTACTAAATATAACTTATCTACCCGCTTTAAATACTAGCAACATTAGTCATGATTTAATTAGGGACTTTAGTCCTTATTCAATTGAGGACTCTTGACTCATGTTTTAAAGGTGCTATCCAGCTTATGTTGTATACATCGAGGTTGAGAGAAGAAAGCAAAAAACATTTTGATTGCTTCAAAAAATCTCAAATCAACCTCAAATCATCCCAACTATTAACATAAGGAAAAAATCATGAAATCTTTGCTAAGTCTCTCTTTAATTGGATTAACCTTAACTGCATTTTCACCATCAGCTTTAGCTGGACAAACTACAACTCGCACCGGTCATAACGGTAGAACTCAAACCACTAATCGCACTTACGGGAACGGAGCGCAAACTACAACTCGCACTGGTTATAACGGTAGAAATCAAACCACTAATCGCACTTACGGGAACGGAGCGCAAACTACAACTCGTACTGGTGCTAATGGTAGAACCCAAGCCACTAATCGCACTTACGGAGACGGAGTGCAAAGCACAACTCGCACTGGTGCTAATGGTAGAACCCAAACTACTAATCGCACTTTTGGAAATTAAATTCTAACTCCAATACTTAGGTGTAGACCTGCAATGATAAACACCCAAATCTGTAATCAAGGGTTTGAGTAATTAGTATTGCAGGTTAGTACATCTATAGAGAACTTTGTCATCCAAATCATTAAATCTAAATAATCAAAATTACATCTGGCAAAAAAATGAATTTCACGGATATAACTCTAAAATTTATTCCTTTTTTCTTAATTTCCATTGTGATTGAAGTCTTGTTGATAGCACTTTGGAAGAAAGAAAAGTATTCACAACGAGAAAGTTTGATTTCACTGGCTATTTTGATTGGAAATCGCATATCTAAACTAATTCCCATTATTCCAACTGCGGCTCTAATTACATTTGCATGGAATCATCGGATATCAACTATTTCTCTCGATAATTGGTGGAATATACTACTACTATTTATAACATTAGAATTTGTATACTATTGGTACCATCGAGCATCTCATCGCATTCGTTGGTTTTGGGCTACTCACGTTGTTCACCACTCACCAGAATATTTTAATTTTTCAGCAGCTTATCGCTTAGGGTGGACGGGTGCTATCTCTGGTGCGGGTATATTTTTTGCACCGCTTGTTTGGCTTGGTTTTCAACCTTCTTCTGTTATCACCGCTCTAGCTTTAAACTTGGTTTACCAATTTTGGATTCATACTGAACTAATTCCGAAGCTGGGTATTTTAGAATGGTTTTTGAATACTCCATCACACCACAGGGTACATCATGGTTCTAACGAAGCATATATAGATCGTAATTATGGTGGAGTTTTAATTATATTTGACCGTTTATTTGGTACTTTTGCTGTCGAGGAAGCATCAAATCCTCCTGTTTACGGTTTAACTCATCCAATTAAATCGAATAATCCTTTCAAAGTCGTTTTTAATGAATGGATAGAAATATACAAAGATTTAACTTCTACTAATTCTTGGTGGGAACGCTTTTGTTATCTATTTGCTCCTCCGGGGTGGAAGTTTACCAAAAAAGGCAGTCCCAATGAACAATTGGTATTTCCTACGGACACGCTGCGCTAACAACAATAATCTAAGTCTTTCTCGTCAACTGCAAATACAAACAAGGAATCACTAATAATGCAATTAAAGTCGATGCAAACAAACCAAAAATAATCGCCATACATAAAGGAAACCATACTGGGTCGCTAATTGCTAGGGGAATTAAACCAACAATGGTAGTGATACTTGTAGTTAATATTGGTCGAACTCTGTCAGATGCTCCCCTAGCTGCTGCTTGTCTAATTTTCATCCCATTTTCCCGATGTTTATTCATGGTTTCTACCATGACAATGGCATCGTTTACTACGATTCCTACCAGGGAAATAATGCCAATTATTGCGGGGAATGAAAGAGACATTTTAAATAATGAGAAACCACCAAAAGTACCAATGAAAGCAAAAGGTATGGTGAGCATAATAATCAAAGGTTGGGTAAAGGAACCAAATTGCAATACTAGTACTGAGAAAACTAAAAATAATGCAACATAGGACATTTGAATTGCAGAACCAAAGGTTTCACCTTCAGTTTCTGCGTCTCCAGAAAATTTGTAATCGTAACCAGCATCCCATTTTTGCTTCATCTTCTCTAATTTTGGTTCCAACTCAGCCAAAATTTCACCAGATGTTCGACCATCAACCTTAGAATATACAGTAACGGTGCGCTCTGTATCCGTATGGGTAATTGATAGAGGAGCTACACCTTCTTCAATATCAAGTACTGACCTTCCCGGTATTGCTCCCTTTTCGGGAGAAAATAATCTAATTGTTGCTAATTCATCTTGACGGGTAGGACCTCCCACAGCTCCTTGACGGGAAGGGAAAGCTGTGGAAAGACGAATTTCTAAATCATCTTCACCACCACCGATGGGATAATCACCGATATCGTTATCGGTTAGGATATAGCGTCCCTGTAATGCTAAATCATCTTGAGAAATACCATAAAAATTCATTGCTTCCCTTCGAGGCTGGAGTTTAACATCAGAACGCATATCCCCCAAACCGTCGCGGACATCCTGAGTACCTGGAATTTGGCGCAATGTTAATTGAACTTCTCCAGAAATTTGTCGTAGTTTTTCCATGTCTTTCCCTTTAAGTTCAATCTCAATCGGGTCTCCACTACCCCCAGTACCGGGAGTATTGAAAACTACGGAAGAACCGGGATAATCGCGTAATGCTTGATTTAATTCGGTACGTAGTTGATTAATATATTCATAGGATGGTAATTTACGTTTCTCTTGCTTAGTAAATACAGTAGAAAAACCTAATAAATAATTATCTTGACTTGGTTTCATCCCACTTTCTTGAACTAAATTACTTTTTTGTCCAACTAATTTGGTGACACTTTCAAAATAATCTTTGGAGCGTAATATTTCTCCCAAATCATCAGCTACTTGCTGGGACTGATTCAAAGTTGCTGTAGGTGCTAATTCTACATTGATACTTAGATTAAGTCTGTCATTGTCGGGGAAAAGATTTCCCGGTAATTGTGCCACAGCAAACAAAGCACAAACAAATAGTGCTAAAGCACCAGCAATCCAAGCTGCGGAAGTGGCTTTATTACGTACTGTAAAATTCAGACTCCAACGGTTAAATTTCTCAGAAAACCATTCTGTTAACTTATCAATGCGGGTTTTTTTCGCTCCCCCTCTGACATTACCCAACAGAAACCGTGATAATGGTATATCTACTAATAGTGCAATGACATAACTCAATAACAAACAAATAATTGCTGTAATCGGCATTAAGCGGACGAATTTACCCATAGTACCGCTAATCGCCATCAACGGAGCCATAGCTAGAATGGTTGTCATTTGACCGGAAAAAGCCGGACCTGCATAGGTTTGGACTGTTTTCAAAGCAGCTTGGTCAAAACTTAAACCTTCAACAAACAATCCATCATGCATTCCCTCCATCATCAATATAAACACATCCACTAACAAACCCAGGGCTAACACCATTCCATATAAAATCATGCTGTTGAGGGTTTGTCCGGTTAACCAGAGGATAAATATCGCACCTAAGAAAGTTAGGGGAATTGATAATCCAGCGATTAGAGCTTCTTTCCAAGTTAGAGCTACTAATAAAATGATGAAAACACAAATTACCGCTTGAACAACATTACTAATCAAATTATTTTGGTCTTTGAGAATAGTTTCATCATCCCTAGAAGTGACCCGATAACCCATACTATGGGGCCAAGTATTTGGGTCTTTTTTCAGAGATTCCAACTCTTTTAAAGCATTATTAACGACATTGATTGTGTCAGAGCCAGGTACCTTGATGATATCCAAATTAACCACTGGTTCAAACTCAGAACCTTGCCAACTAATAAAAGCACGAGTTTTTTCCCGTTCTAAATCCCGACGTATTTGGGCTACTTCATCTAAACGTACCACCCTACCTTCGTTACCACCCAAACGAGCTATAGGTAAGCTACGCAAATCTTCCAGAGTCCGGAACCTGCCAAATAAACGCACCTGAGAACCAATTTGGGCATTTTCAATTTTGTCCCAAGGCATATCCCTATTTGCTGTTTGAATGTGGTTCGCGACAGTTGTGGGAGAAATTTCTAAAGCACTGAGACGACTGGGTATAAGCTGTACGTGAACAACTTCTTTCCTTTGTCCTGCTAAATTGACTTCCCGCACTCCAGGGACTTTTTCTAATTTATCTTGAATATCTTCTGCGGCTCTACTTAAAACCGGAGGGTCTAATTTACCATACAGAGCAACGGTGAGAATGGGAGCATCTTGAACCGATACTTGGTCAATTTTCGGTTTATCTGCATCAGTATTAATTTCTGGCTCTGCGTCATCTACCTTTTGACGTAATAACTGTATAGATTCGGTGACATCTGCATTAGCAACAAACTCCACACTAATTTTAGAAACACCATTAAAAGAAGAACTTTCAACCTTTTTCAATCCTTTAAGGGATTTAAGTTCCGTTTCAATCTTGTCAGTAACTTGAGATTCAATAGTTTCTGGGTCTGCTCCTCCCCAGGTAGTGGTAATCATTGCTCTAGCAATTTTGATATCTGGATCGGCTTCTTTAACCATCGATTCGTAAGCCATTAATCCACCAAACACCAACAAAATTATCAGCAGAATACCAAAAACAGTTTTTAGAAAAAAGAATTTAGTTAAACCAGAAGCACTATTAACATCAGGTACATCATGATGATTCTCATTATGTTCGTGAAGCGGAAGTGGTTCAGAAGTCATAGGAATTTTGGATTTTGGATTTTGGAGCGAGGAATTTAGAATTTAAAATTTAGAATTTTTAGTATTTATAATATTGTGTCTCTTACTTATTACTTATTACTTATTACTTATTACTTCTTACTTCTTACTTCCCACAACCTCCACAGGTGTCCCATCAACCAAACGATTGCGTCCTTGAGTGACTACTAATTCCCCAGAACTAACACCAGTTTTAATTTCAGTTAGGGAAAGTCCGCGAATTCCTCTTTCTACAGGACGTAATTTAACTATTTGCTTTTCTCTATCCACGACAAACACATAGGATTTTTGATCTCGGAAAACAATAGCACTGGGAGGAACTGCGATCGCGTTGGGATTTCTTTCAACTGCTAACCATACCGAAACTCTTTCCCCATCCCGTACATTTTTTATTCCTCCTCCATCTAAACGAACGGTTATGTCTACAGCACGTTCTCCAGGAGAAACAGAAGGACTCACAGAAAAAACTCTACCTCTAGCTCTAGCTAAACGAATAAGAGTTTCTTGTGACATTCCTCTGGTGGAAGCTGCACTCATATCCTTGTCTAATACCACATAAGCTGATTGACCAGGTTGCACTAAAGCTCCATCAAAAGCTGGTAATCTCAATCTGACTTCGTATGCTTTGGGGTCTATCAAAATTATTGGTACCGAATCAACTGCATTTTGATAATCCCCAGATACTTGTACCCTTTGGGGTGTCCAGTAATCACCTTCACGGATATTCATGTGAGCGACAATTCCATTAAAAGGTGCTTGAATTACTGTATCTTCTAAGTTGACGTTGGAACGGGTTTGTCCAGCACGTGCTGAAGCGATAGTTGCTTTTGTTGATTCCATCTGAGATTTAGCAGATGCAAGTTGTCCGTTAGCAGATTTTACTTGACTTTGAGCAGCAGTTATTTGAGCTTGAGCGGCTTTTACTTTTGCTGAAGCGTCTTTAGCTTTGTTTCTGTAAACATCAACGTCTGATATAGAAATCGCTCCTTGAGAAAATAGTTTCTCTCGTCGTGTCAATTCCGCTAAAGCTAATCTGTAAGCATCTTCAGCAGCTTCTAAATCAGCTTCGGCTCTAATTACATCTGCTTTGGCTTGCTCTACTGATGCATTAGCCTGGGATACGCTAGCTTGTGCTGCAACTCTTTGGGTTTCGGCTTCAGCTGTTTTAGCTTGTGCTTGGGCTAATTCTGCTCTGAGTTTACGATCGTCAACTTTCGCTAGTAATTCACCTGCTTTAACAAAATCCCCTTCTCGCAAATTCCGACCTTTGACTTTTTTGATGTAAGTAATCGTTCCGGAAGTTTCAAAAGTTAAGTGTTTTCCTCGTACTGCTGAAACATAACCGTCACCAAATACAAATTTTTGTAGAGGCTTAATTTTAACTTCTGTTGCTCTGACGCTTAAGCGTGCAGGTTCGGCAGCTTGAGTTGACGCTTCCTGCGGACTATTCCGTAATTGCCGAAATAATACACTAACTAATGCAAAAATACCAACTCCCAAAATTAGATATATCCACATTGGTCTTTTCTGTTTGGGAGAAGTATTTGCCTCAGCCTCACCGTTAACTAATTCAGTTTCGTCATTAATAAAATCTTTAGATTCTTGTTTTTCAATATCCAGATTGGTATCTTCTTTACTTTGCTGGGGTGGAGAAGGTTTATCGTTAGTGTCCTGATTCATTTTTCACCCCCATCAGATTAAGTTTTTTCTATTCATAAAATAATATGCTCAATTTGAAAGAAAATTTTATCAAACAACTATATGAGTCCAGTTTTCAGCCCCTCAACAAAAGCATTAGGGACTACTTTCTTTTTTTATCGGTGACTTCAATCCTGGTATGCGGATTCAAGTCCTCTCGTGGATCTGTGACGAGTCCGGCAGGAAAATCCACCTGCAGAGGCAATCCAGCACGGTCAAGGCAAAGCTCATGGTTGTTGTCTCCGTCGCCAAGATCCCCAATAGCAAAGGGCACCAATTCCGTTTCGCCTTCGTCACTGAACAACATCGTCACCCGGTACGCTACACGCTCGATGTCATCAATCTCCTGCCCCCCCGGTTTGGTGACACCGCCTGCCCAGGTCACTCGAACTACCTGAAGAGTACCCAATGGGCATCCGTCGCCGCCGCCAAATGGAAGCGGAGAAGCAGATTTGCCGAGTTCCCACTCTGGTTCTGGGACGACCTCTGCCCATACCATTGTCGGTCCCTCTTCTAAGGGAACTACTTTTGTTTGGGTGCCAAGAAAATTCAGTTTCCCGTCTTTTGACAGAAGATTACCGACGATTTCCACACTGGCTGGCTCATCTTCGGCGCTGCCGTATTGACCGACTATGAGAATGGTTCGAGCCTCACCGAGGTCGTCGGCGGGTGCTGGCGTGACACAGGTAATCTCGCCGACGGCACCAGATACAGCGACAACTCGAAAATCCGCTGCCTGCATCGTCTCGACATCAATTTCATGGGAGAATACCACCGGCATGCCGTCTTTTCCGGCAGCCCCGCGACAAATTCCTCTGTTGCTATTACTCGGCAGCCCGTCATCAAGCCCGAAGAACGCCGATAACAGAGCTGTTTCCCTGCCGTTCACATCCTGGGTAGCAATTACATCTGTAGTCGTCGTGTCTTTCTGAGTAGAGTCAGCCATGTCGCGCAGCCTGTTGGATTGATTTATGTTATCTATCCCCGCGTAACCAGAAAGAATCAAGCCAATCAGGAGCAAAGCTAATATAGAAACGTATTTGAATCTCATTTTAATCAAACCTTAATTAATTATTGATACTTCCTAGCACTCGGACTGAGTACTAGAAAGTATTAACGTTCAGCAGGAGGAGCCTCCGACGGAAGTCCTGTGGTATTCTCTAGCTCAGACCTCACGCTGCCACCTGCTTTTCGTTTGGTAACTAGGGTTAAAATAGCTGGTTGTGGTCGCTTTTGGGTAGCTTCTTTTCTTATTGGAAATACGACTGAAATAATAGAAACTTTCTTTGGTTTCCTCAAGGCTCGACCTGCAATACGGACAGGAGGAGGAGCAATAAGACTAAGGAGTTTTGGTCGATTTTTCATTGTGTCTTCTTCATAGAATAACTTAGCAATTTTCTTAGTTGAGACACTAACAGGACGTGTGGGCTTTTCACCTTCCAAAGATTCCAATTCTTGACCTTCTTCGATGTAAGCTACAAGATTTTTGGATTCAATCGAATATTTACAAGGACCTTTGATTTCAGTCTCTTCAACCTTAAATTGGCAACCTAAAACTTCTTCCCCAGGTCTATCTTTCAATGCAACTGGATTGACATGGTAGGGTTGACAAACAGAATTCAAAGGGGATTTTGCACACAATACATAGGAATCGACTGTTGTTTGTTGACTCGAATTATCCTCTGTTTGAGCAAATACAGCCACAGAATAACCCACTGCTAAACTTGTAAAAATTCCGCATGTAAGTTTTTTAAGCATTATCTAAGTATCCTTTTATTTATATAGCTGAAAAATGTAAGTTAGTTAAGAGTCTAACTCATGGAGCAGCACCTGGTGGGGCACTGCTAAGATTATCTATCTGAAATTTCAGAGTGTGATTCTACCAAGCTAAATCTACACCAGGTAGGCGATTCTTTAAGCTGTAAGGCTCATCAATTACTGGATTAGAGATATTCAATTCTTTGCGCCATTGCTGCATAGGCTTATCCCAGCCATCTTCAAAACGCTGAGCAATCACTGGCTTCATTTCCAATCCCATTGCCATGCCTCTAGCTGTCTGGTCGGTTACACGAGACAGCATTTCAGGTTGACGTTTGAAAGCTAAACCAAGACTAGAAACCTGCATTGTTATACACATTGGATAGCCTATCTGAACTGTTTGAATTGACAAGACTCCCAATTCGCCACCCGTAGGACCAAATCCAGTAAGGAGATGGACTATATCATGAGTTTTTCTCAGACGCATTATTACCCAATCTTCATCAGTTTCTATCGCACGCGCGCGTTTGAGATAAGCATTGGCATCGAAGCCTAAAGTTTTCATCACAGTGGCATAGGTATGTCCGAGTGTGCCTTGCTCCAGCTTGGATAAGGCTTCTAAATCGAATTCGGGACCAAAATAACGGGCTTCCATCAAAGCATTGGCTTCGGGAATGGCTTTTACCCGTTCGACACAAGCCTTCATCTGATTGCTACCCCTAAAGTTATCTTCAATGTCAAGTATATTGCCCGTTTTTTCACCCATCGATTTGAGCAAATCAGTAACAGAGTGTAGGTTACGAACCGTGCGGAAAAGGTCTTCAAATTGTTGTAGCATGAGTTTCTCCTAAGTTATAAATAGATAAAAAATATTGAGCAATTTAGCTGTGATTATTATGAGGTCAATTCAATGGTTTTGATATGTCTTGCTTATCCTGCTCGAATATTATTTGACATAGCTTGAGAATTTTTTGAATGATAATTAGTAAGAGATAAGTGATTTAATTCAGCTACCCTTCGAGCTTTTATTAATTCGACTGATAGCGATTGCAAAGACTAAATTCATGGGAGTAGAAATTGCATTAAATCCGATGATGACCACCTCGGCTTTGGAACCTAATACACCCATACTTGAGAGCGCAGAACATATCGCAATATTTCTCATACTTGTAGCAATCGCCAGGACTTTACGGCTTTCGATATCTGCCCCGCTCAGCCACCAACTTATGCCCCAGGCAGCCAAAATAAATGCAATCATTGCTGCTATACCATTCCAAGCAAGAATTTCAACATCTAAAGCCCTCAGTGTCGAAGTCAAAATTGTGAAGGTAATGAATAAAGCAATTGAGGAAAAAGAAGCTATCTTTTGCAGTATGGGTGTAATTCCTCTCAGATAATATCGAACTATCTGTCCTAAAAGAAGGGGAGGAAGAACTAATAGAGAAAGAAGACCTATTACAGAGAAAATAGGCAAATTTATTACAACAATGCTAGGGAAAATCAAGTGAATCAACAAGGGAGTAATAATAATAGAAAGAATTGACAACAAAAAAACCAATCCAATTGCATACCTCAAATTTCCCTTAGCAACCCTTGCAAAGTGCAATGATAGTAAGCCTCCAGGGGCAGATGCAACGGTCAGAAAACCGCTAGATATTTCTGCCGACAACTGAAATATCCAAGTCAGAATTATGCCTGTGAGCGGTAGCAAAATAAAGTTAATCAATAGGGATTTTGCCATCAAGCCTGATTTGAGGCTAGTAATAAGTTCGGCTTTAGATTCTTCTAAGGCTACTGAAAACAGAAACGTAAAAAGAAATAGAAAGACGACTATTTTTATCGATATCGGTAAGGCATTAAGCATGATTATTTATTACCTCCAATCCCCTGTTCTAAAATTTGAATACAGTCATCTAGAATTTTTCTGATGGCATTTAGAGGCGGATTGGGACTGTCTTTCACTAGCCGATCAACATCAATTCCTAGATAGAAAGGAATAAAGTATCTGAGTTGACTGCTCAAAGTTACAATCATAAAGGCAGCAAAATCGGGATTAAGATCCGCTTTAAGTTGCCCCTGAGCAATCGCCTCTTGTATATTTTTTTTAATAAGTATAATTATGTCAGCCTTCGTCCGTTTGAAAACTTCTTTTCTAAACGGAACATCACCATAATGGGGTCCTCGAAATAGAATTTGACTCCAACGTGGATTTGCTAATTGAAACTCTAAAATTGTTTGAAATAGTGCTCGCAAAAAAACAAAAAAGCCAGATTGGACACTTGGTAAATTTGCCTCAGCAATGAATGCGTTCCTGGCTTCTAATGCCCTATCGACTAGATAAAGGTAGAGGTCTTGCTTATCTTTAAAATATTGATAGAAACTACCTTTGGCAATTTTTGCCCGATTCACAATAGCAGAAATTGAGGCTGATTCATAACTATGGTTGTTGAACTCAGCGATTGCTGCATTTGTAATGTTCTGTCGTTTTACTTGAGGCAAATTGAAGAAGGTTTGGGACGGCATAATTTAGTGGTCAATGATGTGACTACCTAGTCACATGACTGATAAGTCATACCTTACAGCAAAATTTCGAGTTTGTCTATATTCATCAGGGCTTACCGTGAAAAGTCACTTGAGATATTCCTCATGAATGTGCGAATAATCCGCCAACATGTGAAACTCCTTCAAAGTTTTCTGAAAACAACAACGTTGGTGGAGAAGAAAAGTTTCAAAGACACACAACTTCCTGCCAGATTCTCTAGCCAACAGACGTTATTTTTGGAATTGAGGTATTAAACAATACTTTTTATTTGGGATAATGTTAAAGCACAAGGAATTAATTATCAACCGCTCCCAATCTCTTCAAAGCAATCTTTTGTGCTTCTGATAAACCCGTTACTCCTGTAATATTCATCTTCTCGTAGAGTCCCTCAATCTTCAAGCTTTGCCAACATTCACCCGTTTGAGGATTCCACAATTTGATTGTTTCATCTTCACTAGCAGTAGCTATGATTTCTCCATTAGGACTACAAATAACAGAAAATATTGCTCCTTGATGCTCTTTCAATACATTTAAACATTCTCCAGTGTGAATATTCCAAATTCGCATTGTTTGGTCTTGGCTACCAGTAAATAAAGTTTGACCATCTGGACTAAAATTGATACAAGTGGGAATTTCAGTATGTCCTTTCAAGGTTGTAATCAATTCTTGATTCTTAATATCCCAAAGTATAATATCGCAGTTATTGCCAATACTAGCAAGAGTTTTACCGTCGGGACTCCATGCTACAGACCATACCCAAGTTTTACCAGTCTCTAATATATGAGAACATTCCCCGGTTTCTACATCCCAAATTCTCACCGTGTAATCCGAACTACCACTAGCAAGAGTTTTACCATCAGGACTCCAAGCTACAGACAACACCCATTCTTTATGTCCTAACAAAGTTTGACTGCATTGACTATTATCAGGATTCCATAATTTTATACTGAGGTCACCACAAGCACTAGCGAGAATTTTACCATCGGGACTCCAAGCTACAGACAATACCCAAGCTTGATGTCCTTGCAAGGTTTTTATACATTCACCATTACTAATATTCCATAATTTTATCGTGCGGTCAAAACTTCCACTAGCAAGGGTTTTACCATCAGGATTCAAATCTACACACCATACCCAAGCTTGATGTCCTTGCAAGATTTTCAGACATTCACCCTTGTTAATATCCCATAATTTGACATTATTATCGGTACTAGCGCTAGCAATTATATTATTTTGGAAATTACCATCTGATGGATGCCATGCTAAACCATATATACAATTAATATGTCCTTTAATTGTCCTCAACTGATTACCGTTAGTAATATCCCAAAATCGGACAGTTTGGTCGTAACTACCGCTAGCAAGAGTTTTACCATCTGGACTTATGTCAATGGAACCAATCATTTCACTATGACCGTAGCAAACTTTAAGACATTTTTTGCTATTGATATCCCATAAACGTATGGTTTTATCAGCGCTACTGCTAGCTATTTTTTGTCCGTCAGGAGTAAACAAGACCGCAAGTACAGGATATTCATGTCCGGTGTAAGTTATTTGACATTCTCCACTACTAATATCCCAAACTTTGATACTTTTATCTTGGCTGCTACTAACCAAAGTTTTCCCATCGGGACTAATTCCTACTCCATAAACTAAACTGCTATGTCCCTCAAAGGTTTGCAAGCTATGTTCGGATGTAATATCCCAAAGTTTAATTGTATGGTCGTGACTAGCACTGGCTAAATATTTACCATCCCGACTAAAACTTACAGAATGTACGTCTGATGTATGTTCTGTAAATGTTTTCAGTTCGTTGTTGTAGATATTCCATAAAATTACTTCAGCTTCAGAAGTTGCGATCGCAATTTGATTACCGTCGGCACTAAACTTCAAAAACCAAATAAAATTACTTTCTACTGGTAATATCCTAGAACAGTTTCCAGTTTCAATTTCCCAGAATTTAACTTGGTCATCTTCACCACCACTAGCAATAATTTTGCTATCCGGACTCCAAGCTAAAGACCATACCCAATTACGATGACCGAGAAAAGTAGCGTATACTTGAGCATCTTTAATTTGCCAAATTTGAATCCGACCGTGAGTATCCCCAGTCGCTAAAAATTCACCATCAGGACTGTAAGCTATTTGTACAATACCACCCAAAGTTTGAGCGAAGCTGGTTTGAGCGAAATTTGCACCAAGAAAGTTACAGTGATGTAAATTTACATATTTCAAATCGGCATGGTAAATCTTTAAATAAGAAAAATCATATCCTGTTAAATCTATCTGGAGGTAGATGCAAAGATTAATTAAATTACCACCACAGTAAGCAAAATCTTGATTTAGATTTTCTCCTGTACGTAGTTGATTGATAATTTTTTGAATTTGTCTTTCCAAGGTTTGTGGAGAAACAAAAGTATTGCTTAATAAACGAGTGATTGGTTCTAATATCAGTCTTTTTTGGGTTTCTTGAATAAAGTCTTTACTTGTAGTTTTGATTAATGCATAACTAGCAAATAAATTGAATTCCGTAGAAATTAATTCCTGATAAATTTGACCAATTAAATTATCAGTAACAAATTCCATCACTACAGGTTGTAAAGTGTAAGTACCCGATTGTTTTTCGATTAAACAACGACAGCTAAGAGATTCTAATGCTTCTAAAAGATTTGATTTAGAAACAACGGGAATAATATCTTGATATAATTCTGTAATATTTGTCCAATCGCGATTAATTGCTAACCAATTAATAATTGTTTCTTCTAGGTAAGTCAGACGTTGGAATTGTTGTTCTAATAAGCGACGAATACCGTTAAAAGCAATACTTCCTGCTGCTAAAAATTGGGTTAATTCACTATCAAATAAATCCTGTATGGAAGTTGCAATAATTTTCAATGCTAGAGGACTATTCCCATAAAAATCACAAACTTGTTGTTTCTGACTTGCTGTTCCCCGAATTTTTTTAGTTTCTAGTATAGCTTGAGCAACTTCTGGGGAACCTTTTACATAAAAAACTTGTACACCCGAATTCATACCTTCTTGAATAGCAAGTTCCGGTGGTTTTTCTCGACTGCTGAAAATTAAACAGCTTTGATGGTTCGTTTCTGCAATGACTCGTAAAAATTCCCCATAGTCTTCATAACCAGATTTATAATAACCAGTTTTACCCGATTGCAAAATCGTTTCTAGATTATCCAAAACAATTAAAGAACGGGAACTACGTAAATAATTCAGTAATTGTCGGATAGATATTTGAGTTTCTTGGTAATCAGAAAACCAACCAATTAATTCAGCTAAAATTGTATCCAAACTAGGAGCATTACGAAGCGTTCTCCAAATTACATAGTCAAATTGATTCTGTACTAGCTCCGCTATTTTTACAGATAAAGTAGTTTTACCAATTCCACCATGACCTAACAAAGCCAGAACCTTGCAACGATTTGCGACAATGTAATCTTGGATTTGATTTACTTCATTACCACGTCCATAAAAAATAGATACATCCGGTGCTGTTCCCCAGTCAATAGAAACTGTTTTTATTTCTTGATTTTGATTTGTTTTATCTATATTTTCTTTTAAATTAGATGCTGTTTCTTGTATATCATTCAGCGATTGATTATTAATACTTTGATTTACCTTTAAACTTGCTTGTAAAACATTTGAACTTTGATTTCCGAACTTTTGGATTAAAAGAGCGCGAAAATTCTTTTTAGTAACCTTCTCTCCCAAAATATCCGAAAGAGACTTCCACAGTTGAGCTGCAACACCTTTAATATAGTCAGAATCATAATCAGCTTCTTCGGCTATTTTGCTATATCCTTTACCTTCCCAAGACCTCTTAAAAACCAAAATCTTGACATTATTCAGAGAACCAGGGGGTAAAATTGTTTCTAAAAACGTCAGTGCTTCTTCTGGTAACATAAGGACTTTCTTGGTGAACGGATATTTTGATTGCAAAAACAATCAAACTTATTCCCTATATTACCTTTGACCTTAAATCAATTTAACCAACTTAGTAAAAAGTCCCACATCCAACCTTGAAAGGTGATGTGGGATGAAATTTGTAAGTATCTATCGTGTAGCAAGCGTTAATAGCGTTAACCTTAATACCACTATGTCTAATAATTGCTATCAAACAACAACAGGGATAGTACTGTTTAACTAGCACTCTTCGTTATGATTAATTTGAGGTTCTCGTTTCATTGTCCAGAACTTGACTGGTTGTTCTTCAGTTCTAAGAATTTCAAAACCATGTCTTTGATAAAAACGAACAGCACCATCTGTATCAGTTTCTAGGTAACAAGACAACCCTTCTTCATCTGCTTTTTTGAGAATTGGTTGAATCAGCGAACCACCAATTCCTTGTCCTTGGTAAAGTGGTGAAACTCCCAAACCAAGTAGATACCAATGGGGTACGGACATATCTTGTTTGTGGTATTGTTCGAGTAATGTGAATAGGCTAAAGTTTCCGATTCTATTTAAACCAACCTGGAAAAGAATTTTGTAAAATCCTGCAAGTAGAAATCTTAGGGGGTTTAAGGGGAACTGTCCTGGTGGAATCCAAACTGCAATACCTTTTAATTCGGGAGTGGTATATATGGAGTGATAAGTTTGACAATACCGTAAGGTAGTCTTCCATATGCCATGTATTAATTTTTCTTTACCCTCTTGGGGTAACACATGTTGAAAAAATGGGTCTTCATTAAATGCATTAGCAAGAATCTCAGAAGCTTTATCAATTTGGGATTTTTCTAATTGGATAATTTCAGAAGTCATCATGTTTTTCACCTAATAAATTAAACTTACATTCGAGAAAATAAACTCAGCTCTTATTTGGATGATATGAGCTTAATTCATATTTATTCAATGGGATATTGTAAAAATAATTCAAAGTTTTTAGGGTTAATAATCAGAATAAAAAAATATTTTATTCCCCCACTCATTAACCCAAACTGTTAATTTTTGCTTAGTTGAGGACAAAGACTAACATTAAGCAGAAACATCAGTCTTGAGATTAATAGCTTCCTGTATTTTTGGATTGCTGTACCAGCTATATTTACCGCTAGTAACTGGTTGAATATTAAGTTCTGCTCTTAATTCGTCCAAGGGTTTCTCAAAAAGTTCTTCCCATTTGATTGGGAACAATGGTTTAGCTTTTCGACCCATTTTTATTCCTGCTGAAATTAGGTCAAACAAGTACTCAATATCAATACCCAATTCATCTTTACCAGCAAAGAAGTAGAGCATCAAAGAAATAATATCAATCAACATGAAACCAGGATGACCAATTTGAGCGGCTGTCACGGAAATAACGCCATTTTCGCCAAAATCATCGAAGCTAAATCCCGTCAGAATATGATGTAGGTCATGAGTTTTACGGACACGATTAATAACGTAATCAGCATCAGATTCAACAGGACGCAAACGGTAGAACTTTGGTTCGTAATTAATCGCTTTCATAACTTTGGCATAAGTCCAACCTAAAGAACCTTTTGGCATTTTAGAAAGCTTTTCCAGGTCGAAATCCGGTCCCATGTAACGTTCTGCGACCATAGCTCTGGTAGCTAGGTCTTCCTTCATGAAGGCTAAGCATTCTTCCATCTGACTACTGTCGCGTAATTTATCAGATATATCGAATACATTATTTGTGTCTACACCAGCTCCTGCAACCAAGTCTATAAAAGTTAGTAATTCGTTAATATTTTCTTGAGTGGCAATTTCGTTGATATATTTAAAACTCATTGTTTTTCTCCTAAAGCTTCCCTGTTTAAATTGATTTCAGAGGAGTTATTGTTGTTGTTCCTCGCTTGTTTACTAATGTATGTTGATTATTTAAGTTTGTCAGTGAGATAAAAGTGATGAGTTGAAAATACAGATTTTTGTAGAAAGTAAGTAAAAAGTAATAAAAAAGTAACTATTGGTTTTCAGTTACCTTGTATTTACCATTATCAGAGTCATATTAATGGATATATTACTTTTTAATTACTGACAGTCTTATTACACAGAGATAGACTATATTTATCAGCTTAAATAAAAACAAAAGAAGCTGATTCTTTTAGGGATAATTATGAACGCTCACAATCCTAAATCTAAGGCAGAATCAAATTCACAAGTAAGTGAAGAAATAGAAAATTTTGTTGAGAATAATATACCTAATGCATCTGAAACAATTAAACAAAAAATAGTTGGAATAATGGATGCAGTTAGGAAAACAACAGCAAAATCTTAAACTAATACTCAGTATTGAACAAAATATTTCCTACATAATAATGAGGAAATATTTGTACACCGCATTAACTTTTTAGGAGATAATCATGACTAATGAAATCACAACTAATCAAGAATCTGCAATTGTTCCCGTTAGTGAAGAAACAAAAGCCCTTGTAGAACAAAAAATGCCCAATGAATCCGATGAAATTAAACAAAAAATGGGAGAATTAGTAGAACTGATAAAAAAACGAGCTGAGTCGGAATTAGAATCAGCAGGTGAAATGACTCGCGAATCTTATCTCAAAGCAATTAATGAAGCTAAAACAACTTTGAAGAAAACAGAAAATTTCTTTGCAGAACAAGAAAAATCTCTGACACAAAAAGTTCAAGAATTAAGTAATGAAGCAAATCAACAGTGGGAATCTTTTGTCGCAGATATTAAAAAGATGAACAACAGGGTTGATAAAGCAATAGAAGCAGCATGGAAAACCCTAACAGAACCAGAATCATAAAATCTTAACTGACGGAGCTATTTGAAAAGATTTTATCTTAGTTTGAGTAAACAGAAGGGCGAAAATTGGGAGTTGAGAAAATTGCAAAACTTTTTTATTAACTCCCAATTTATCGAATATCAATTAATTTCGAGGTTAATTATCATGCCGGTAATCACATCTTCCCCAAAAGAAATATCTGATAATATTACTGAAAATAGCAAATATTTCCATAGAAGTATAGCTTATGAAAATGTACATTTACAAGAAACAAATAATAACTTACCGATTATAGAAGTCAGTGCAAATGCTAATGCTATTAATGCTCTAATTGATGCTTTGTTACCACCTATTGTTAAAAAAATTGAAGATATTGATAGCGATGATTTTACTGGTATTGGCATAAAAGCTTCTATCAAAATGGCTAAACCTAGTATAGCTATTAATGGAAGTAATGCTAGTGGCACAGCTAATTTATCAATACATCTCCAAGGTGGGGTAAAATTTTTAGAAACATGGAATTGGGTTACAATACCAATTCCAGATACTCAATTAACTCTGGGTTTATATTTAGAAAAAGATGAACTAAATAAAACAGTCTTACTCAAATTTACCAATGTGAAAAATATAAATATTAGCCTGGAGGATATTCCCAATTTATTTGAGTACGAGAAACATACACTAATGAATTTATTCAACGAAATAATCAACTCTTTCAAAGGATTTATCAATAGTGAATTATCACAGTTCAAAATCCCCTTATTTCAACTTCCCGATACATTCCCAGGGACAGATGCATCTTCTAATTTTCAATTTCATGATATTTCTATCACGGACAATAGAATCCAAGCTTTAATCAATATTTCTGGATAAACTTTACACCATCAAGAAAGTGTGGGTTCGCAGATAATGTGGGCTTCTTCTTATCCTTTTGCCTTCCGGAGGGATGCTCCTGTTCAGGTATTAGTGGAAGAGCGAGAAATCTATTAAAAAGCTAAATATTCAAATATCAAAAATATATTAATTAAATACTTGCTTTCCATTAAGTTGACACTAAAAAAAAACGAGCCTAAAACAAACCGCTTGATGTTTATTTAGATTTCCCGCTTATTTGTTGGAGCGGCGAAACAATATTGGCTGAATCAAAAAAGCAATCGGAAAACCCAGAACCACGGTTATGCTCCAACCCCAGGGAGCCAAAAAAGCTGCACCAATTGCCAGCAGAAAAATCATCGGTTCAATGTAGCTTTCTTGACGGACATGGCGAATCGTTTCGTCGGATAAGTCAGGTACCACCAGCCGTCGATTTTGAGTTGCATAAATCCATGCGGCTGTTGAAAAAATACCCACCCCTATTGCTGTAAAACTGTAAAACATATTAATCACAAATACGCCCTCATAGGATTCCGAGAGATTACTGGCATAGGGTAAAAACACCACAAATAAGAGGGCAAACAAACTCAAAAAAGTATGAACCGCATCGGTTTTTTGATAATATTTAAACTGATTCACATGGGTGAACCAATAGAAGGCTATGGTGAGAAAGGTAATGGCATAGATTCCCATAGCTGGCAATTGCTTTAAGAGTAATTGAGCCGCCATTTCAGGCGATATTTCATCCAGCGGTATTGGATCAAAGACCAAGGCTAGGATGGTCATGGCTACAGCGAAAATAATGTCGCTGAGTCGAGCTAGGCGTTGAATCGGCATCTGATGTTCTAAGCTACGGCTTGATTTTATACTAAAAGCGACCATTGCTTCAAATTTTACGTATAAATACTTAAGCTAATTAAAAATTAAGAGAAGCACCCGCAAAGCAGTATATCGTTCGCGAACACATAATTAAAATCTTCCAAAAAGAGACTGTTCTATTACAATCAAAATAACCGCTGCTGGATTGTCACGGTACACTGCATCACATCCAAATCCACTACAAAAATTCGTCATCCAAGAATGTTTTTCTGTGGAGATACTCATAAGTTTTGGGTATTTTCTAACCCAAAAAAATCATGTAATCTTTGATGGGGAGCAACGCGATTTTGTGAAAACCAATGCGATCGCCAAACCCACACTTAGAACAGATAAATTAAAAACAACATTGGATATAGTATAAATACATAAATAAAAAGAATAAGGAGTTGCTGCTTCGCAGCAACTCCTTATTCTTTAAGAGCAAAAAAAGGTAAGATTCCCTATGACAAAGAGTTTTATGGCTCAAAACTCTCTACTCACGGGGTGCTTACCAAAATGAATAAAATATATGCAACTTTAGATTTAAACAAATCTTTGGAGGAATTCAAAGAGAATGTTACGAAAATTTTAGAATTGACCGATGTTGACAATTGGGATGGAATAGAAATAAAAAATAAAGAAGAGGAAATAAGAAATATTGCTCTGATTTTAGCCGGTCAATGTGTAGCGATTCTTTTGTATAATCTTTCTCGTAATACAGTAGCTATTAATACA
>JBCBHT010000027.1:0-44214 GCA_038525335.1 Cyanobacteria bacterium J06621_15
ATAATGTTTTAGGAGTAATTTTTATGACTACTGAGTAGTAAGTAGAGATTAGTAAGCGGGGAGTAGCAAGTAGCAAGTATTATCAATGCCCAATTACCAACTACCAATTACCCATTACCAATGCCCAACGCCCAATTACCAATCCCCATCTTCTGCAAAAATACGCAAAATGTGCTAAAATTGTACCAAATAATGGCGATTATTCAAGCATCATTTGGAATAATTTGGCTTTTTTTCTTATTTAAGCCCTAAAATTTGCGATTTTTGGAGTTTTTTAGGTTATGACAACCTCTCAGGAGCGGATAATCCCGACGGATCTGCGAAACGAGATGTCCAGGTCTTATCTGGAATATGCGATGAGCGTGATTGTCGGTCGCGCTTTGCCAGATGCCAGGGATGGTCTGAAGCCTGTGCATCGTCGCATTCTCTACGCTATGCACGAGTTGGGGTTGACTGCTGACCGACCCTTCCGTAAATGCGCCCGTGTTGTAGGGGAAGTGCTGGGTAAGTACCACCCCCACGGCGATACGGCGGTTTACGATGCTTTGGTGCGGATGGCGCAAAGTTTTTCGATGAGGTCGCCTTTAATTTCAGGGCATGGTAATTTCGGAAGTGTCGATAATGACCCTCCGGCGGCTATGCGTTACACTGAATGCCGCCTACAGTCTTTAACTAGCGATGCTTTACTGCAAGATATTGAATCGGAAACGGTCGATTTTGCCGATAACTTTGACGGTTCGCAGCAGGAACCGACGGTTTTACCGGCAAGATTACCGCAGCTATTGCTAAATGGTTCTTCTGGTATCGCGGTAGGGATGGCGACTAATATCCCTCCCCATAATTTGGGAGAATTAATTGACGGGTTGGTAGCGCTGATTCAAAACCCGGAAATTACGGATATTGAATTAACTAAATATATCCACGGTCCCGACTTTCCTACGGGCGGTCAAATTCTCGGTACTTCCGGAATTAAAGAGGCTTATACTACCGGACGCGGTTCAATTACCATGCGTGGGGTAGCTAATATTGAGACACTCCAGCAGCGTAATCGACCGGAACGCGAAGCAATAATTATCACCGAGCTACCTTATCAAACCAATAAGGCAGCATTGATTGAAAAAATTGCCGAGTTGGTTAACGACAAGCGCATCGACGGTATTTCCGATATTCGCGATGAAAGCGATAGAGACGGAATGCGGGTAGTTATCGAACTCAAACGCGATGCTTATCCCCGCGTGGTGTTAAACAATTTATACAAGTTAACTCCGCTACAGGCTAATTTTGGCGCAAATATGCTTGCGTTGGTAAATGGAGAACCCATATTACTAACTTTAAAGCGGTTCTTAGAAGTTTTCTTAGATTTTCGTATTGAAGCGATTACCAGACGTACTCGTTACGAACTGCGAAAGGCTGAGGAAAGAGACCATATCTTACAAGGTTTATTAATCGCGCAGTCCCATTTAGATGAAATTATTGCATTAATTCGCCATGCTGCGGATGCACCCACAGCAAAGGGAGAATTAATTAGTAATTATGGGTTGTCCGAAGCGCAAGCTGATGCAATTTTGCAGATGCAGTTGCGACGATTAACGGCTTTGGAAGCTGATAAAATTCGTTTGGAACACGAGCAATTACAGGCTCAAATAACTGATTTACAAGATATTCTGGCTCGTAGAGAAAGAATATTAGAAATTATTGAAACTGAAGTTAAGCAATTAAGAGAAAAGCACGCTACACCCCGTCGCACGATAATTACCCTGAAGGAAGGGGAATTAGATGATATAGACTTAATTGCTAATGAAAAAGTGATAATTTTGCTCACCCAGCAAGGTTATATCAAAAGAATGCCGGTGAATACCTTTGAAGCGCAAAGCCGTGCTACCAGAGGGAAAGCAGCAGCAAAGGTAAAAGATGATGACAATATCGAGCATTTCTTAACTTGCTGCGACCACGATAGCGTTCTGTTCTTCAGCGAGCGCGGTGTAGTCTACTGTATGAGGGCTTATCAGCTACCACTCGGTTCCCGCACCAGTAGGGGTACTCCTATAGTCCAAATGCTACCGATTCCTCGGGAAGAGAAGATTACTTCGATTGTACCGGTAAGCGAATTTAGCCAAGATGAATATTTGGTGATGCTTACCAAAGGTGGCTATATCAAGAAAACTGCATTAGCTGCATTTAGTAGCATTCGCGCTAACGGTTTGATTGCAATTTCCTTGGAAGAAGGTGATGAACTACGTTGGGTGCGTCGAGCTAGAGCCGAAGATAGCGTAATTATCGGTTCTAGAATGGGAATGGCTATTCATTTCCGCTGCACTCACTCACAATTACGTCCCTTGGGTAGAGCAACTCGTGGGGTAAAAGCCATGAAATTGCGTAAAGGTGGTGATGAATTGGTGGGAATGGATATTCTTCCTGCCGATATTTTGAATAAAATGACTCCACCAGAAACGGGAGGAGAAACTGAAGCAGTTGAAGCTGAAACAGTTGAAGCTGAAGTAGTTGAAACCGAAGATACAGATAATGCTGAAACTACAGAAGTACAGGATGAAAGCAATTCCGGACTTTGGGTTTTAGTTATTACTACCGGAGGATACGGAAAACGGGTACCAGTTGGACAATTCCGTTTACAAAATCGTGCCGGACAAGGTTTAATGGCTACCAAGTTCAAAAACCTGAAAACTCAAGATTCCCTAGCAAGTTTACATATTGTTGGTGAAGATAACGAAATCTTGATGGTAACGAATCGCGGTATTATTATCCGACAAGCAGTTAACGCAATTTCTATTCAATCTCGTTCTGCAACTGGAGTAAGAGTACAGCGTCTTGACCAAGAAGATTTTCTGAATGGAGTTGCGATAGTTCCTGGTGATACTGGTGAAGAATCGGATGAGTCATCGGATGAAGATGATTCAGAAGGAACCGAAACAGCAGAAACAACAGAAACAACAGAAGCAACAGAGACTATAGAAACTATAGTCATAGAACCAACAGATGATGCGGTCGAAACCGAAGAAACTGAATAATAAAATCAAATTCTGGTAATTTATGAACTAATTAATGTAGAGACGTGATATATCGCGTCTCTACAATAGTTTTGTGACAAAAAAGGATTGGGATGGGGTAATTTATGAATAAAAACTTATGAAATCAAACATTTTCACCAAACTGATAACTCGTAATTCAAAACCGATAATTGCTTTAGCCAGCGGAATTACAATGGGTTTAACCGTAGCTCCCGTTGGTGCTTGGTTTCTAGCCTGGTTTGCAATGATTCCCCTATGGTTAATAGTAATAAACTCTCCAAAATACCCAAAAAGTAAAACTAAATCTCTCCCCCCCTCTCTCTTATGGGCTTTGGGTTATCACGGAACCGCTTTATATTGGATTACCGGACTGCATCCCCTAACATGGTTGGGTGTTCCTTGGTTGGGAAGTATTGCGATTGCTTCATTTGCTTGGTTTTTTATCTCCTTTTGGGGAGGTATTTTAACTATGCTTTGGGCTAGGTTGATGAAGATATTTTCAACTCAAAATAGCTTACTTCGCATTTTGATTGGTACAGCTATTTGGTGTGCTTTGGAAAGAATTTGGAGTGCGGGCCCTTTATGGTGGAGTTCGCTTTCTTACACTCAATCTCCGCATAATTTAGTAATTTTACATCTCGGTCAAATTTCGGGTCCCACAGCGGTAACGGCAATAATAGTTGCAGTGAATGGGTTATTGGCAGAAGCTTTGAATGCAGCTTTTGTCAAGCGGATGCAACACAATGACCTCACCCTCTTTCCCTCTCCTTATCAAGGAGAGGGAGGGTTTTTACAAGGTTCTCAGCGATTTGGAACAAGTGCGATCGCCATACCAGGAATGTTAGCAATTGCGTTATTTATTTCCGCTCATTTAATTGGTTTTAGTTTGTATTCCCGTCCACTTTCCCAACCTGCGGAAACCGCTCTAAAAGTAGGAATTGTGCAGGGGAATATCCCTAACAGACTAAAATTTAAACCTGAAGGAAAGCAACGTATCAGAACAAATTATACTCAAGGTTATTTAAATTTAGTCAATCAAGGTGTAGAAGCAGTTGTGACTCCCGAAGGAGCATTACCATTTTTTGAAAATCAAATTAAACGCAGTCCATTAATTGCAGCTGTAAAAGAAAAAGGTGTTTTGGCTTGGGTTGGGGGTTATAAAAGTCAGGGTCAAGGTAGATATACCAATAGTTTGTTGACTTTCACCGGTGAGGGTGTAGTTTACAGTGGCTACGATAAAGAAAAATTAGTACCTTTAGGAGAATATATTCCTTTTGAAAGCGTTTTAGGGGGTATTATTAACAGATTATCTCCTGTCAAAGCAAGACAAATACCAGGAAAAGCAAATCAAATTGTTAAAACACCTTTTGGTAATGTTACCGTTGGAATCTGTTATGGTTCAGCATTTGCAGAACAATTCCGCAATCAAACACAAAAAGGTGGACAATTTATAATTACCGCTTCCAATAATGACCCTTACAGCGAAGCAATGCAATTTCAGCATCATGCTCAAGATATCATGCGAGCCATTGAAAACGATAGATGGGCTGTAAGAGCAACCAATACCGGATATTCAGCATTCGTAAATCCCCACGGTAAAACATTGTGGATATCCGGACACGATACCTACGAAACTCACGCTCAAACCATTTATAGAAAACAAACCCAAACATTATATGTGCGTTGGGGTGATTGGTTGTGTTGGGTTTTATTGGGACTTGCGATTGGAATTTGGGGGTGGGGAAGGGTTAGTAACGGATGAAGGGTTAGCAACGGATAAAATAATTTCAACGGATAGATTGTCTTTAATAACAACCATTTATTTATTAAGAATACCACCTTAATCTGTTACCTACTTAATCCGTTGCCAATCCTTACTCTTCAACTCTTACACAAGGATTTTCTCCAGAATTCGGGGGGTCTTCAAACACTGCTAAAGTATTATATTCAGGGCTACCTTCTTGATAAATTACTCGAAATGTATAAAGTCTTTTTTTTCCGTTACCTTCTGTAATTACTGTTAACAAAGTATTGTCGGTATCGGGAAGTCCGGGAATATCAAGTTTTTGAATTCTTCTGAGATGAACTACACTAGCTGCGGAGTTTTCACAATCTCCAGTATCTGCGCTTTCTTCACCAAATTGAACGCACATCGGACCATCAAAGTCTAGGGTAACTTGCGATGGGTCATCTAACCAAACTTTTTTAATAGTTTCTCCTGCGGTAATAAAGCTTAAATTTGTACCTTGTTGATACCATACTTTAATAGTAGGAATTGCACCTCCCAAACCTTGCGCTTGACAAGAAAAGATTGAACGCAAAACGGCATTATTAGCTAAAACAGTACCTGCCATGATTATACTTGTTGCAGAGAAAAATTGAGAAGCGAATTTGAGGATTTTAAAACGATTTTGCATATAGAGAAAAGAAGAACGGAGATTGGGAGAGGGGGAGAGGGGGAAGAGGGGGTAGAAGTTATTTATTTAACTATTCCCAATTCCTATTTTCTAATTCCTAATTTAAAATATTCAATGCTCTATTACTAACTACTAACTACTAACATTAAATTCGTGTTTCTTGATTAACAAATAGCTCAACTTCTTTCCCTTCAGGTAAATACCAAATATCTGTTCTCCGAGACATTCGAGAAATTGCTCTTTGATTTCTGCGGGATATTTGCGGAACTACGGTTTTTGTTCCACCTTCTAATATACCGGCTGCTAAACTGGGGTCGCGATTGACATTTGTAACAGCTACTGTGCCATTCTCACCGGTGACTACTTCAGATTCGGTACGATTAGTTAATTCTGCTGCTTTACCAATTCCTCCAGCCAAAAATGAAATTGCATCTCGACGAGCAATTGATGACCTATTGTTGCGATATTGTTTGGCTATTAATGGTTTACCTTTTTTTCCGCGAATCACTAATGAATTCTGGGATATATTTTTTTCAACCATTTCCCCGTTTTCTCGCATTGTTAGTTTAACTATTTCTAACTGCATTAATCCATTCTCTGAGATAGAATCAATTTTTGTGTATACCTGACTTCCTCTAGGTATTGCTGTGGTACCGTCTGCGGCTTTTAAGGATTGTTTTAAGCGCACTACGTAAACATCATTATTCTCTTGTTCTTGTCTACTTGATCTATTTTCTCTTCTTCTCGACCTAGTAGTTTCACCATATACCGGCGTAGCTAATACGGCTTTAACACTACTGCCTACTGGTATTGTTTTAGAGTTTATTCTGGTTGATGCGCTAGCTGTACGGGTTGGTATTTCTATTTCTGGCTTTCTTTGAGTTTCTCTCTTTCTAAATTCTCTTTCTATTTCTGTTGTTTGAGGGGATGTTCGATTGCTAACAGTCTGATTTTCACCTATTGATGCTTGTCCGTAACTACCTAATTTTGCCAATCTAGCCCATTCTTGCATAGGGTTTGGTTGTGGTGGTGCTTCAATTTCTACTAATGGTTGTTGAGATATGGGTGGTTCTGGTGGAGGTACGATTTGAGGTAGTGCTGGTATTGTTTCTGGTGCTAGTTTTGGCTGTGGTTTCGGTTGGGGAACTCCAACAGTCCTATTAACTGTAACTATTTTCGGTACTTCAACAATCTTGACTTGTGGTGGTTGAGGTCTGGGAGGAACCATTGACCTAGATATATTTCGAGAAATTCGGGGTCTTGATTGAGGAGTGGGTTTTGCTGTAATTCTGGGTGTTGATGGTGTGGGTTTTACCATTCTCAACTTTTGCTGTGCAGCTTTGACAGCATCAAGTTGTTGTGAAAGCGCTAATCTGGTTTTCAATCCCTCAACTTCTTCTTGTAATTGTTCAACACGGGGTTTTGTTTGCGGTTTTACCGGAGTTGTGCTTCGGATAGCGTTTTGTGTGAGTTGTGGTTTATCGTTACTCATCATCTGAGATAAAAATCCACCAGCAAACATGACTACAGCTAAAGTTCCAGCACCTACCAAACTTGCTTTTGCAAAGGGATTTGCAGAAAGCGGTTGTTGAGTAGCACTGGAAGTTGGTTCGTCTGTTTGTAATTTTTGTGATTGATAATTATTAATATCTGTCGTTGATGAATCTTCTATATCTGCGGGAATAGGTTCATCTAAACCCACTAGCTTAGCCATCCGGGTTTCCCATTCAGTAAGTCCTGTTTCGTTATCTCGGGATGATGTTGAATATTTGGTCATGATATTAATTGGTAGTTGGTAATTGGTAAATAAGATAAATAAATATTTTTGACTTTCAACCTTTGACCTCTAACCCTTAATTTTATTTCTTTATCACACAATTTTTATCTTCAATATCACAGATATTATAAATTTGCATTCTTGCTTCTTGGAGTCGATAGACTGCTAAATTTAAAGAAGTTGAAAAACGAGGAAGAGGGCTGATTTCGTCCGTTGTTTCAACTAAAATTTGTTTATTAAAGGGAATTGATTTACCTAAGCTGTCACCACGAGAAAAACTTAAACGATGAGCAAAAATATTTACTTTCCATTTACCATCTGCAATTACCTCTGGTTGTGAAATATTCTGAATTACTAAAACGTTTTGCTCGGGACTTTCGAGTTCAAAACTATTAAATTTCTGAGCAAATTCGCGTTTGAAATCATTTCTAAACAAATCAGAAGTGATATCCCAAACAACTGTAGAAGACTGTTTTATAGACCAAGTAAACATCAAGGTCATAGCTTCACCTACAAAGCGACGAATTGTTTGTTGGTTTCGCTCTAAACTATTTTTTGCATCGGCTGTTATAACTCTCCCATCTTCTAACTGTACCAAAGTTTGGGGTACAGATTTACGTTTAACTTGCTGTAACATTCCACCGTGAAATATTAACAAAAGTAAAGTAAATAAATGCAAGCCAAACGTTCCAATTGCGAATAAGGGAACAATGTTAGTTTGATTTTTATCCTTGTTTAAGGTTTGCATTTAATATTGGTAGTTGGTAATTGGTCATTGAATATAATTTTTTTACTTTTCTTAATCTAATGTTTCCTGTTCCCTTTTTTTAACAAATCAATTTATAAAACCATTAAATTTTCACCGATTTCTACAGCGATTGAATCCGTCTGAAGCTAGATTATCGTATTTGTCGGTCAAACATAATTCTCGAATTTCGTAAATTTCTAATTTATCGCTACGAGTTTTGTAAATCGCTTTTTGTAAATCGGTAAGATTCGTTGCGATAGGATAATCAAAAGCATCTATTGCTTGTACAAAAATATCTTTATTAAAAGGTGTAACTATTTGTTTGTCTTTACCTCGTTTTTGAACTAAATTTGCAACCATTCCGACTCTCCATTTACCAGCTTCAATTTCTTGAGGTGGATAGATTCTAGTAATATTGAGTTCCGCTAATATTGCTTGATTAGAATTACTAGAAAATACCTCTGGTGGAGTTATTTCTGCTACCGTACTCAGAAAACCTTTGCGAAAATCTTCCGAAAACGCAAAGCTGGAAACCCAACTGCTTGTAGTAACTTTTTTACTCCCACCTTGAAGTGTTCTAATTGATATTCCTAAATCTTTTTTGGGATTGTTAACTTGATTTATATTCTGTAATGGTAATGTACCCGACCAGTCAAACATTGATTTCATAGTTTGACTAACGAATTTCTGAATTGCTTCGGGTTTTCGCTGTAATTCGTTTTGATTATTTACCGGTTTTCCATCAACTATTTCCACAAAAGTAGGAGGTTTTTGAACACTTAATTGACGAATAGTCAATCCTTGGATGATTAATAAAAGTAAAGTTAGTAAGTGTAAACCAAAGGTAGCAACGGCTAAGGTAACAAATAGATTTGTTTTTCGTTTTTGTTTTTCAAGTAAACGAACCATGATAAAAAGTTAGGAGTTAAGAGTTAGGAGTTAGGAGTTGAAATTAGATAGTATTTAGTTATAAGTTTCGCAATCAAAATTTATTTATAGTAAAAAAGGTGTCCTAATTTTATTAATCTCTAACTGATAATTGATAATTGATAACTGTTCACTGTTAACTGTTAACTGATTTCACCCAGGAAGCAGTGTTACTAATAGCGCTGAAAACTGCAAATCCTCCTGCTCCTGCTGTTATCAAAGATAAAATTGGAGCTAGGATTCCAAGAAAGATAATAAACCACATTAAATCGGGGTTAGTGTTGGGATTTTGGGCTGGACCGTTAACGATTACTGCTGCTGTTAATATGGCAATAATATTGAAGGATATTTTGGCAATTCCTAATGAGAAAAATCCTGTCAACCATGCAAAAATTGGTTTACCTGCAACTGGTAATAGCGAACCTCCTACTGCTAATGGTCCTAAAGCTGCTATCAGTAACATTGTGGCTTCTATCAAGTTCTGAAAAGCTGATTGTAGGGAGATTAAAAAGTTTTTGATGGTAATTTGGACGGTGGAACCAATTAAGGAGTTAAATGCTTCTTCTGATAAAACTCCTGTCTCTAAAGTAATTTGATTTACCTGATTTTCTAATCTAGTTATCCAAGGTGCATCACCGTATAGGTTTCTATATTCTTCCCATAAAATATCTATTTTTTCTGTTGCTTTCACAAAACACTGTCTTTGCTGTTCTCCATTCAAAGATTGACAAGGACGCAGTAACGAACCTACCACGTCTTCAGCAATACTCATATTAATTGCTTGTTGATAAGTTTGATTAACGTCTGCTGATTCTACAACTTGTTCGTTGATGCTATTTACAAAATTTCGTACTCCCAAAGTTAAATTTGATAATACAGTTCCATTCCCGGTATTAGTCAAAAATAGTACTACGATAAAAGGCCAGATTAAACCAGATATAGGACGAGAATAATCGTTATTGATAGTATCTTTCAACCATTGCATCATAAAAATTAATAGAGTTCCAACGGCAAAAAAGACACCCAGATTTGTTAAAGCTCCATATAGATTATTATCTGTATTATTTTGCAACAAATTCACCCATTGATTATCCCAACCTTCAGCGAGACTTTGGGCAGTTGTGGCTCCTTCGTTTATAATTTCATTAATACCAAGTTGTGCTAATAGCATTTTGGATTTTGGATTTTAGATTTTGGATTTTAGATTGTAAAATAAATGTTTTAGATTTAGTAGGGTGTGTTATCGCGTTAGCGTAACGCACCATTATTTATTATTTTTGTTTTCGTGAACGGATATTCTTAGCAACGAATATTTTAGCAACGGATATTTTTTTAGTTTCATGTTTTTTGTAGGGTTTGTTATCGCAACAGAGTAACGCACCATGTTTGGTTTCTTAAATTTATAACAATAAAATTAATCTCATTTTTTCATAGTGAATCTCGGATGGTGCGTTAGACGAATAAAAAACTGTCGTACTAATTCATATTAATCGTGCGTCTAACACACCCTACAAATGAATAAGAATTCTTAACTCTTAACTTGTAACTCCTAACTATTTTTTCCTTCCCATCAAATCAACCTGAGAAGTTGTTCTTAAAAGTCTTGCTGCTTCAGCGGATGTATTTACTCTTCTAGCACGGTTTGATGATTCGATTTCTTGAGAAATATTAGCTAAATTTAAGTTGGAATACTGCAAATTTTGATTTAATTGCATTGTTTGACCTAGACTTTCGGCGATTATTCTTGATTGTTGATTTTCTATTTCAACATTTTGTAATTGCAGTTGGATTAATCTTGTTTGACTTTGACCGAGTAATCCTGATAGTGGATTAGAAATATTTACAGCAGTTTCTGTAATATCGTCTAAAATATTCGCCGAATCTTCCCTTATTTCTTGAATTTTATCGGTTGTTCTAACTAGAGATTCTTCAAGATTTTCAAGTTTGATTTGAGTACGTATTTGCGCTTCTTCTCCTAATACCCCTACAGCAATAGCACGAGTCAGTTCTCTATCAACTTCATTCCCTAACGATTTAGCGTTAACTGCTGGATTATTTTCAAAGTTGCTTGACAAGGAGTTAATTGTAATATCATCATTTAAACTTCTTTTTACAGCAACCGGATTAGGAATATTTAATTCTCCATTAAAGCTATTGATTGCAGTTTGAGCTTCCGAGTCAACTGGCTGCAAATTCGATATATTATCATTTAAATATTGCTGTAAATCACTCGCATAACTTTTAAAATCATTCCAGACATTACCAACTTGAGCAATTGCTGGTAATGTCGCGATTAACGTAAATGATAATGTAATAAAAAGGATTTTTTTCATATTTATTTATGTATGTTAGTGGTTAGTGGTTAGTTGATAGTTGATAGTGGTTAGTTGTTCGTTGATGAAAGAGCATCTTAAAATTATTGAACTGATGATTAATAATTGATGTTCCACATCCTACCCTACGGGAACACCAGACGGTGAACGGATGAAAATTGATAACTGATAACTGATAACTGTTCACTGATTTTTTAACGAAGCTACTAACTGACGAGCGAATGCTGATATTGCTTCATATTTATCTTCATGAGTCTCCATAAATTGATTTCTTGCTGTTTGTTCGTGGGGATTATTCGCGACTACTGCTAATTGTTCGTAACCGGGATAGTAGCGACAGAAACTGTAAATTCCGTTGTCGTCTAATAACCATTGACTGTATACTCCTTCTTTTCGAGGAAAGAAACTTTCTGATGCATTTCTACTAATGATGTCGCGGGGATATTTTAAAATGCTTTCAAAACTATCTACTGCTACTGGCTGAATTCTTCCTATTAATCTAGTAGTCAAGTTCTGCAATATCTTCGATGATGCTTTGGATTTGGCTATAGTATCGGGGTCTTGGGCTGATAATATAACTCTGATTCCAGCTTTTGCTCCATTCGCACAAATTCTCCCTACTAAATCGGAAATTTGGTCGAATTCAAATAAAATCGGTGCTTCATCAATGAAAAATATCGATGCTGGACTACTCAATGCTCTTCTTAATGCTGCTGAATATGCACTCAACGATAGTACCGCAGCATCTTCGCTATCTGATAAGTTTCTTAACGCAAATACCAAAAGCTGAGCATCGGTGGGAAAGCTTGATGGTGCGGATATCGCTTGTCCAACCCGACTTGATAACCAAAATCTCAACCTTAAATCAATCTGACTCAAAGCATCTTCTATTCTCCCTCCCTGAGTTTCTAAATTTAAATGCTCTGGGGAACAAAATGTGAGAAAATCTTTCAAGGTGGGAGTTTTCTGCCAAGCTACAGAACCAAATCCTTCGTTGATTGCGTTTTCGTATCTCTTCCTAATTCCCTCGTCACTAAAAAATGCGTTCAAGGCTAAGTTAATTACTGACCTAACTGTCTGGGTTAAAAGTTGACTCTCCCCCGACGAACCTAAAATCATCGTCATCAAAGCTGATTCTAAAAAAGCAACGTAATCCCCAAATCTATCTTTCTGCTCTTCATAACTCAAAGCTCTTAAATCTGGTTGTTCAAATAAATTGTTCGATTGTTTGGAAATATCGAAATACGCTCCCCAATCTTCCATAAATTCGGTGTAATCGGTAAAAGTAGAAGTTCCGTCTGGTTTGGGGAAATCCAGCGCTATCACGGGGATATTATGAGCTAAAGCTTGAGTCAAAATTCCTGAAACTAGAACTGATTTACCAGCACGAGTAGTTGCAAATAAAGCCAAATTTTTATGTTGGTTAAATAAATCAAGCTGAATTGGGGTTCCCCCTTCCTCTGCTATTAATTCAAAACCTTTTCCGTCACCTTCCCGAGTTTTCACCAGGGGAATCAAACCCGGTACCTCGTTAGTTAAATAAAGTTGACGACGATTAAAAGGTCTTACAAGCAAACCTTCCCATACTACAGGTAAAGTTTGTAGCCAAATCTTCCAAGCGTATTCGGTTTCTCTAATTACCTGTGCTGGACGTTGAAAGCTATTTTCAATATATCTTGCTGCTTCATCCAATTTCTCTACAGAATCGCGATGCACCAATATAACGACGCTGGTATAGATTGGAACCGCACCCTCATAAATCTGCTCTTGAGCCGCAACCGACTTTTTCAACTTCAATTGAGCGCCAACATCGATGGTTTTGCTTTTCTCTTCAGCCAGCCTTGCTGTCATATTAGATTGCTTCAAAACCCTTTGTAGAGTAGTTTTTACTATCGCTGGATTTGCAGCAGTCAACTGACAAAACATTTCCGTATCGACAACATTTTCCCTCGCAAGCAATTCCCAAAGGTAGCGTAATTGAGATGATTTATTTTGCCAGCCTCCGGGTTTTTCCAGAAAAGTTAACGCACCCACGTATCGATTATTCACATTAACCCAAGCTCTATCGGCACAGGGTACATCCTTTTCCATCAGCAAAGTTGTGCTGTGGAGATTATCAATTAATAACTTGGTGCTAGCTAAGTCAGAGTAAACCTGTTCGTGCAATCCATTTTCATCCAAAGTTACCAACTGAGGAATATCTATCGGTTGAGTATCGTTAAATCTTCTCCAAATTTCAGTCCAAAGCTGATTTGCATTCATGGGTCTAATATCCAAACCCATCTTGTTAGATAAAAGCTGTTCCCAACGACGAAAACCTTGTTTATAAGCACTTCTTACAACTGTTTCGATGCGTTGATATTGCGAGCTAGATAAATCACCTTTGAAATTTGACCACCACTTTTCACCTTTAGCTAATAATCTTTCTATCCAATCTTCGGTATTGGTGCTGTCTGGTTCGACAGTAAAAGTAACGTAAATTCTTAAAAATTTTGGCTTACGAATTCCGCTTTGAGTTAATTCTCTAATTCTGGCACGCTCAGCCATTAATAAATACTTGATATTCGGAGAAGCTGCTTCTTTAACTAAACTTGCTAATTCCTGCTGTCGTTTGGTTTCCGAAGTGAAAGAACCCAGATGAAAAGTTAATTTCTCACCACCGGGAATATCTTTTAAACCAGCTTCAATATTATTACAAATAGTATCAATTTGTTCCGGTCTGAGAGTCGTATGAATTCCCCGACAATCGAAACCGAAAACAAAACAAAAACTGTCTTTTTTATTAGCTTTATTTAAAATATAGCCGCCGACATCTCGACCATCAAGAGATATCCTTAACATCGTAGCCAGATGTAAAGCATCCTCAAAAGGAGTTAATCTAATCGTGCTACCCGCGACGTTTGCGACGCTTTTTTTGCCTATTTTTGGCTTCATGATTTACTGACAAAAAGCTTTGATAACGTGCAATTCCCCTTGTCCATCTGGGAACACCAATAAATTTGCTTAAAAAGCGCCAACTTCTACCACCTGTTAATATCCACCAAGTTCCCATTCCCCAACCAGCAATCAAACTAGTCCACAACCACTTTTGAAAATCATCATCAAATAAACCTCCAAAAATTCCATTGACAATAAAATAAGCAGCCAAAGCTATTACCGTCCAAGGAAATATTTGGTCTGCTGGAAGCGGTCCCAATGAAGGTTGAGTTCCTAAAATTTGATTTACCGGTCTAAAGTCTTTATCCATAATCAGTTGTCAATTATCAATTATCAATTATCAGTTTTCAATTTTTACTGGTTGGGTGTAGATTATCAATTTTTCATTGTTCACTGTTCATTGATAATTGTTCACTGTTCATTGTTCATTGATAATTGATTCAACCTCCGATGATAAAACCAGTTAAGACATCGGCAACTATGACAGCTACAACTACTAATAAAGGAGTTCTAACAATACTTTGCCAATCTTCATCTTTACGAACTGCATTGACTACACCGATTAGGGAAATCGCAATATAAAGTAAGAAAAGCGCTCGTAATACATTAAATACTAAACTGACAGCACTATTTGTTCCCGAATCATTAGCACCTTCAGTTAAAGTATTTTTGAAAAAATCTTCAGCCTTTCCGAAAAATTGTGCTTGTGCTGGTGCTGCAAAATAATCCAACCAAAATACAGTTAGAAGAAGTGCGATCGCCAAAATTTGCAATCCTATTAACTGACCTTTCGGTAAATCGAATCGCGTCTGAATTTGCTGGATAATTACAGCAATTAAACTACCCAACAACAGGCAAAACAATAATACCGGACTGTGTAAACTGATTACGCCTAAAAATACCGCACAGGAAATTAAAAATGGTACGGATTCTGTTAAAGTAGCGCGGCAATTTTTAGCTAACCCAAAGAGGTTATAAGACGCTTTTCCTGCCTTATTAGTTAAAGCTTTGGAAAAAAGTTTCTTGAGCGAAAAAATAATTGCACCCATTTGCTTCATTTCCTGTCAATTTTTAGCAGATGTCAATACAGATTTCTATAATCGCCTTTTTAGCTAGGCTGGATTAATAACTTTCTCAATTTAACACCAATTATCCCGATTTTACTTCACCAGCATTAAAATACTTATGTCTTAAATTTATTTAATAGAATTATACAACAAACTTTTTATAAATGCTTTTCTAATTCGTTTTATAAAATATTTTGTAATTTTTAATCTTGGCTCAACTGTTGATATTATTAAACGTGCTTTTAGTCAATATTTATTTAGAAATATTTAGAGATAGCATTACTCGTTAGGATATTGCTGTATAAGAGGGAGTAGAGAATAGGGAGTAAGGAGTAAGGAGTAATGAGTAATGAGTAATGATTAGGGAATAGAGGAAGAGATAGTGTTAATGAAGAATTGTTTCTTTAATTTTGTATAATTATTAACTCCCAACTCCTAACTCATAAAATTATCAGTTACCAATTAACCTTGATAACTGATAATTGATAACTGTTAACTGAACTTATCGTCCTAGATAACGACTAGCCATTCCCATAGCATCGGAAATATCAACATCACCATCACCATCAGCATCAAGGAAACTGCTGAGAACAGAATTTCCACCAGCTTGTGGGTTTTGGGTTCTCGTCCCCGACTGTAAAAATTGCAGCACCAAAGGAACCAACATTGGTAGCATTTGCATAGCCATATTTGCATCCAAACCGGTACGCTGAGAAACAGCTTGAGCAACCTGTTGTTGCATAGCTCCGGAGAAAAGACTGTTTACAGCTTGAGAATTGGGAGAAGTACCGCTAAATTGGTCTACTATAGTTTGAGCTTGCTGTTCCCCTTCATTAACTCGCTTTTGTTGCAAAGAAGAGCGAACAAAATTACCTACAACACCCATAGCAGATTGCATAGTCGAAGAATTAGTACCAGCATTACCGCTCAACTGCTGCACCGTATTGAGAATACCCCCAATATCATTCATGCTACCCCGCGTTTGTGGGTCGTTCACCGCATTCAAAACCTGGTCAAATAATCCCATAGTCTGATATCTCCTTATATAATGCCTTGTTGAAAAATTTTTACACCCTCAACAAGTGCCTTCACGTTAATATTAGAAAAAAATAATCAAAACAGGTCAAAAGTTTTAGGTCAAAGGTCAAAGGTGAGGAGGTATAAGTAATGAGTAATGAGTAGCAAGTAAATTACCAATTACCAATTCCCAATCACCAATTCTCAATCCCCAATGCCTAGAATACCTGTACCCCGCTTAGTTACTTTAATTGTCGGTTTAATTTTCATCCTCGGGATGAGTCTGTGGCTGATAGATTCATTATCCCGACTTTATTGGCAATTGTCCTATTCTCCATTTTTAGGCAATTTACTGATATTTTTAATCATTATTCTGGTTGGAGCTTTAATTGCAGCTTTTGTTTATTATGTTTTAAAAATTCAATCTGGAGAACAACGCAGTCGTAGCCGCAAACGTCCTAATATTAAGCTTCCGGAAAAGAAAAGCGAAACTGCTTCTACAACTTTGGAAGCTGTACGGAAACAGGTTTCTCAAATTCAAGATGAAGTTTCTCGTCAAGCTTTGTTGAGTAAATCCCGCGAAATCGAAGCAAATTTATCCCGTGGTGAAATTCAAGTAGTGGTGTTCGGGACGGGGAGTGCTGGGAAGACTTCTTTGGTAAATGCGGTGATGGGAAGGATGGTTGGTAAAGTTAATGCTCCCATGGGGACTACTACCGTCGGAGAAACCTATTGTTTGCGTCTCAAGGGGATGGAGCGGAGAATTTTGATTACCGATACACCGGGGATTTTGGAAGCAGGGGTTGCTGGTACGGAAAGGGAACAGTTAGCAAGGGAATTAGCGACCAGTGCGGATTTATTATTGTTTGTGGTTGATAACGATTTACGACGCTCCGAATACGAACCTTTAAAAGCATTAGCGGAAATTGGTAAACGCTCTTTATTAGTACTTAACAAAACCGATTTATATACAGAAGAAGATACCCAAAGAATTTTAGCCAAACTTCGCGAGCGGGTACGGGGTTTTATTCCCACAAATGATGTCGTGGCAATTTCCGCTAATCCTCAAGAAGTAGAATTAGAAAATGGGGATGTTTTTCGCTCGGAACCAGAAATAGTACCTTTGTTACGCAGGATGGCAGCAATTTTACGGGCTGAAGGTGAGGATTTAGTAGCCGATAATATTTTGCTGCAATCGATAAGATTGGGAGAAGAAGCCAAAAAACTCATCGATACACAACGTCGTCGTCAAGCGAATAAAATTGTAGACCGGTTTCAATGGATTGGAGCGGGTGTAGTTTCAGTAACACCTTTACCGGGAGTCGATTTACTCGCAACTGCTGCGGTCAATGCTCAAATGGTCGTAGAAATCGGACGGGTTTACGGTTGTGAGTTAAACATGGAGCGGGGAAGGGAATTAGCGCTTTCTCTAGCGAAGACTTTAGCGAGTTTAGGGATTGTTAAGGGAGCGGTACAGTTAGTTTCTACAGCGCTACAGTTAAATGTAGCAACCCTAGTGCTAGGGAAAGCAATTCAAGGAGTAACAGCAGCTTATTTAACCAGAATTGCAGGTAAAAGCTTTATTGAATATTTTCGTCACGACCAGGATTGGGGTGATGGGGGAATGACCGAAGTTGTCCAAAGACAGTTTCAGTTGAATAAAAGGGATGAATTTGTGAAGGCTTTTATTTCGGAAGCGATTGCGAAAGTTGTTAAACCTTTGACTGATAGGAAGGAAGTTTTGGAAGAGGTTGAGGAGTAGGGGATTGGTAATTGGTAATGGGTAATTGATAATTGGTAATTGGTAATTGATAATTGTTAATTAGTAACCCAACATCATGATTGAGATAAATATTGATAAAAAAATGTTGGGTTACGGTTTACATTTAAGTTATTTGTTTTAAGCTGTATCTCTAAAGCAAACCTAACCTAACCAAGATGTAAACAATTACTTTCTCAAAATTTTTTAATTATTAATTTTCGATATAAGCAGATTGAAAAATTTCTTTAGCAGTCAATTTTAAATCCGGAAATGATTTTAATTGAACTATCTCATCACCTTTATATAAAGTAGTTTTATACTCACCTTCCTCTATTTGACAAACGCTAATAGTAGGTTGTTTAGGATTACCAATAAATTTTCTACCACCCAAACCTAAATAATCAATAATCAAATATTCTGGTATACCTATTGTTTCGTATTCATCAAATTTTAAAGCATAATCATCACTCCAATTAGTACTGACAACTTCAACAACTAACGGTATTGATTCACTTTGAGAAACAGTAGACTCTTGTTCGTATAATGGCTCATTCTTTAAATTCTGCTTATTTATAACCAATACATCGGGTAAATAAGCAGATTCTTTATCTAATGGTTTTACTAATACCTTGGAAGCAATAAAATAAGGTAATTTTAAACGAACATACTCTACTAAGATTTTTTCAGTTAAAAATCCGACAACATTTTCATGTTTGCCAATTGGTTGAGCCACTTCAACAATTACCCCATTGTGTAGTTCATATAATTTATTTTCTGGCTTCCATTCGATAAATTCTTTGAATGTTATTGTTTTATTTAATGTTTGAGTCATAGTTATAATTTAAGTAGTCTAAATTAATGCTTTTCAAATTAACTATCTTTGACTGATAGGAAGGAACTTAGTAGGTTGGGTTAGACAGGTTTAATGAATTTATTTAATAACGAAAATATTTGTTTATCCTGTCGTAACCCAACATCATAATTAAAATAAATATTGATAAAAAATGTTGGGTTACGGTTCATATTTAAGTTATTTGTTTTAAGCTGTATTTCTAAAATGAACCTAACTCAACCTACAAAGTACTTTGACCTTTGACCTCTAACCTTTAACCTGTTCGAGCCAAGTTTCTAAATCACTCATGCTGTTAAAATCAAGCAACGCTTCTCCAAGATTTTCTAACTGTTCTAGGGAAAGGTTTTCAACACGTTGACGGACTGGTTGTGGTAATTCTCCTACTCTTCGAGTTAGCTGACGCAAAATTAGCGATTGTGCTTCTGCTTCTTTTCCTTCTTCCCTTCCTTCCTCCTTAATATCCCGGTACATTCTAGTTTCTTGGAGAGTAATTCCTAACATGTCTTCGACCTCGCTTTGGCTGAGTTGTTCAAACTTGTACGCTATTATCGTTGTAATTAAATCTATTATTACCTGACTTCTATTTTCTGGTTGTTCGTTAGAAGAACGTGAGATTAAATACCTAGCTTCTTCGGGTGCTTGTTGTTCTTTGACGGTAGTTAATACCATCAGCGCTACCCAAACCGGTAATTGACGAATATTTCCTAATTCATCTAAATAAATTCGATGTACTTGAGGACTATTAAGTTGTCCTCGATGTGGGAAAATATCGCTCTGTTCTGTATTACGGGATGGGTAGATTATTACAACTTGCCAATCGTTGAATCTGTTACGGTTACGGTAGAAGTACAGGGAAGATTCTGCAAATACTCGCTCGTAGAGTCTTTCATCCTTTTGAAATTGAACCTCTGAGAAATATACAGCACCAGGACTTTGATTTTCTGGTGGAAGGAATACCCCGTCGATTTCAAATTTCGGTTCTTTGACAGCTACTGAATCAAATTTGTATTCGGATGCATTTTCTGGTGGATTGCTCAACAATTCAAATAGTAAACCTGGGTATTGTTGAAACAGTTTATAGAATATTGAATCTCGGCGCATGAGATGATGTTATTGGCTCTTTAAAGTTACTAATAACATTTTTTTGTGCGGAATAATAAATAAGAAAATATCGTAATTAATTATTCAAGTTTTCAAACATCTAAAAGTAACGACTTCATCACCTTCACTAGCTTGTTTATCTTGAAAATCACCATAAGTACTAATTTTACAAAAACCAGCTTTTTCTAAAAGTAATTCCAATTCATATTTACCGTAATAACGACAGTGCATTTCATCAACTAAAGTATCAATTAACTTATCGTCTTGATAAACTTCGTATTTGATTTGTGAATATTCCAACTGTTCTAACAGATTGTATTCTGAAGCTTTACTAATATGAACTAAGCGGTTATTTGATAAAAATCCTTTTCGACTTAATTTCCAAATTCCAGCATCAGCTTGTTCTTTGGCTGAAAACCACGGAATAGCCATATCTAATATCAATTGTCCGTCGTCTTCTAAATGATTGTAAATTCTATGTAGCGTTTCAAAAGCTTGATTCCTATCTATAATCAAAGCAAAAGATGAATAAGAGAAAATAATAGTTTTATATTTACGAGGTAATTCCATTTCATGAGCGTATTGCTCGTATAAATTGCAATTTAAACCTTCTTCTAAAACTTGTTCGCGACAACTTTCGAGCATCTCACTCGAACAATCAAGTCCATCAATATCAATATTTTGGCGCAATAAAGGAATTAAAACTCTTCCAGAACCGCACATCATTTCTAAAACCGTACCATCAACTTCATCTATTAGTTTTTTATAGAAATCACCATCATTTATATTTTTTTGGGGATGAAATTTATTATAAGTTTCGACAACTAAGCCATAATAGCAGTCACCGTTATAGTTGTTTTTGTTCATTTATTTACTTTTTACAAATTTAAATCTCGTTTCCAGAAAAGCTAGCAATAATTTCTAAAGGTAATTCGTCATCAAAATCATCAGACATTGTGACTTTACCTTCCCATCCTCCTGGAATTCTAGGTTCTTTACTTTCTAGATAGGGAATCATTCTAATTGCGGGTTTTCCTGCTTTAGCAATAATTACGTCTTCTCCTGCTAAAACAGCTTCAATTAATTTAGAAAGATTGGTCTTAGCTTCGTGGATGTTAGTAATTCTCATTTATAGACTTAGCCAAACTTAGTTTATTTTAGTCTATCTGAATTAAGATATCTGAAATAACTTATAAAAACATTTAGTAATTAGTAGGTTGGATTAGACAGTTTTATCAATTGTAATTGTAATGAAAATACTTGTTTATCCTGTCGTAACTCAACATATAGAACTATGAATAAATATTATCAAGTATCAAAAATAAAAATGTTGGGTTACGGTTCACATTTAAATTATTTTTTCAAAATTATATTTCTAAAATTAACCTAACCCAACCTACAAGCTAGTTCATTGTTGATAAAAATAATTTAGATTGCAATTAATTAAAAATGGTGCGTTACGACGAACAATATTATCTCGTTTACCCGCGATATTTTCAATGTCGTAACACACCCTACAATTCAATTGAATTTATCAAAAAATATCCAATTAAAAGAAATCAAAAGTAAAAGGTAATAGGTTGATGTTGAAGAATTTCTCCAATTACCAATTACCAATTACCTATTACCAATTACCTATTACCCATTACCTAATTTAAGCAATAGTAACAGCATCAGATAAATAAACATCCTGAATCATGTGGAATAGTTTCACACCGTCTTCAAAGGGACGCTGAAATGCTTTACGTCCGGAAATCAATCCAGTACCACCAGCACGTTTATTAATTATTGCTGTCCGAACCGCTGCTGCAAAATCGTTTTCACCAGCAGCACCACCGGAGTTAATTAATCCAGCACGACCGCAGTAACAATTTAATACTTGATAGCGGGTTAAATCTATGGGGTGGTCTGTGGTTAAATCGGTATAAACTTTTTCGTGAGTCTTTCCGTAGCTTTTACCAATCGCTTTGGCTACAGCACCATAACCGTTGTTATTTTCAGGCATTTTTTGCTTGATAATATCGGCTTCGATGGTCACACCCAAGTGATTTGCTTGTGAGGATAAATCGGCTGAGAGATGATAATCTTTATCTTGTTTGAATGCGCTATTTCTTAGATAACACCATAAGATAGTAGCCATTCCCAACTCATGAGCGCGTTTGAAAGCTCTACTTACTTCTTGGATTTGTCTGGTAGAGTTCTCAGAACCAAAGTAAATTGTCGCTCCCACAGCAACAGCACCTAAATCCCAAGCTTGTTCCACGTCACCAAACATTACCTGGTCGTAACCATTGGGAACGTTGAGCAATTCGTTGTGATTAATTTTAACGATAAAAGGAATTTTATGAGCATATTTACGGGAAATAATTCCTAATACACCTAAAGTTGAAGCAACAGCATTACAACCACCTTCGATACCTAGTTTGACAATATTTTCGGGGTCGAAATACATCGGATTCGGAGCGAAAGAAGCACCCGCTGAATGTTCGATTCCTTGGTCTACGGGTAAAATCGAGAGATATCCCGTATTCGCAAGTCTTCCGGTAGAGTACAAAGATTGTAAACTACGCAATACCTGGGGATTTCTATCGCTGTTAGTCCAAATTCTATCCACAAAGTCGCTTCCGGGTAAATGAAGCATATCTTTGGAGACTTTCGCTTTATGGGTAAGTAAATCTTTTGCTTCGTTACCAAGTAAAGATTCCACAAAATCCGGTACAGGGGAGACGCTAGTCATGATATTGTCCTAAAAAAGCTTCCGTCTTTGATGGTAGCTATGCTAGCGAAATTGAGCCTATACCGAAAGTTTGACAAAAACTATTTTAATATTGGGAATTGAGAATTGGGCATGGGGCATGGGAGAATAAGGTAAGAAAAAAACAATTAATTTACTACTCCTATTACAAATTACCAATGCCCAATGCCCAATGTCCAATTCCCTGTTAATCGCATAAATTCCTATCCTGAGAATCAACTTCTACACTATTTTTTAAATAATCTCGTACTAAATCGCAAGCGTAATTAAGAACTTTATCTCTATCAATAACTTTTTCTAAATCCCACACCATTAATGTATTATCTTCGCTTCCAGAAACAAGTCTTTTACCGTCGGGGGTAAATTCTACATCCCAAACAGCAGCTTTATGTCCTTGTAAAGTTGTAATTAATTTTCCGTTGGTGTTCCACAATTTAATTGTATTATCACCACTTGCTGAAGCTATCATGTAATTTTTTTTATTATCAGAAGAGTCTATTAGAGTAGAAAGAAATGCAACTCCTCTAGTATCGGTTTCATGTCCTGGTAAAGTACTAATTAATTTACCATTACGCTGCCAAAGTTTAATATTTGCATCTAAACTAGCAGAAGCAATCATTTTTCCATCTGGACTAAACGCAATTGCTACGACAGTATCGAAGTGACCTTTTAAAGTATTTAAAAGCTTTCCTTGAAGACTCCATAATTTAACAGTTCCATTTTTACCACCAGAAGCAATAGTATTACCGTCGGGACTAAATGTAACTGCTCTAATAATTCCTTGACCTGTCTTGATAGTATTTAATAAATTACCATCAATATCCCACAATTTAACCGTATCATCTTCGCTTCCAGAAATAATTGTTTCACCATCTGGACTAAAAACTACAGACCAAACGGGAGCGGTATGTCCTTTTAAAGTACGTAATTCTTTACCCTCAACAGTCCATAATTTAATTAAATTGTCGTTACCACCTGAAGCGATTATTTGATTATCCGGACTAAAATTTACGTCAAGAAATCCTCTGGTTTTATTTACAATAGTTTGAAGTATTTCTCCGTTGCGATTCCAAAGTCTTATGGTGCTATCATCGCTAGCTGAAGCAATTGTTTCACCATCGGAACTAATAGCAACTTTGATTATTCCATTTTTATGACCGTGAAGAGTTTTAACTAAACCATTATCTAAATTCCAAAATCGAATTGTTTTATCTTCACTAGTAGAAGCAATCTTTTTACCATTAGGACTCCAAGCTAATCCACGAACTCTACCATTGTGACCTCTCAAAGTTTGCAGTAGCATCCCATCGGTATTCCACAATTTAATTGTATTATCCCAACTAGCGGAAGCTATCGTTTTACCATCGGGGCTAAATCTAACTTTCCAAATTCCGGAAATATGATTTTTTAAAGTATGAATTAACTTTCCATCTTCTACTTGCCAAATTTTAACGGTATTATCCATACTTCCAGAAGCCAACTTGTTACCATCCGGGCTAAAATCTATTGAAGTAACATCACTTGTATGACCTTTAAAAGTCCGAATTAACTTTCCTGTAATATCCCACAATTTAATAGTTCTATCAGCGCTAGCTGAAGCAATATTTTTTCCATCCGGACTAAAGTTAACTGCATTAACTAAATTTTGGTGAGCTTTAATATCACGTAATAATTTACCGTCTTCTACATTCCATATTTTTACAGTTTTATCGTTGCTACCAGAAACAAGATTCTTACTGTCCGGACTCCAAGCAACCGATTTAACTACATTTTTATGACCCTGCAAAGTTTTTAATAAAATGCCTTCTTTACTCCAAATTTTAATTACCTTATCTCTACCAGCAGAAGCAATTTTATTTCCATCAGGGCTAAAAACAACGGTTATTAAAGCATCTTGATGACCCTTTAAAGTTTTAATTTCTTTACCTTTATTAGTCCAAAGCTTAACTGTATTGTCTCTATGAGCAGTAGCAATTGATTTACCATCTGGGCTAAAATCTACAGCCCAAACTTGATAATTAATTCCGGTAATTCGGTTATATTCAATTGCTGTAAAAATCGCTTTCCTTAAAGCATTTTTAGCTGCTATCCTGGTTTTAGAATCAACTCTACCAAATGCTTTTTTCTGCTGATTTGCTCTTAATCCTTGTATTAAAGCATCTAACCGCTTTTCTAATACAAATAATGCTCTGGATGAAGTAGTTGTGGCTTTAATTTCATTTACTTTCGCATCTCGATAAGCTACAAATGTAATCGCAGCTAATGTACTCACAATAATCAAAGCACTACTAACAGCAAATAACAACGAATTTAAACGTGCTGCGCTTTTTTCTTCTGCTTGTAACTGTTGTTCAACTGCTTTTAGTCTTTGTGCTTCTAAATGCTCCTGAGTTTCCTTATTATCATACTCTTCCGAAGCTGTGAGAAATTGATAATCTAAATCGCTTAAACTTTTTCCTTGAGTCCATTTTTTTGCATCTCTTAAAGCTTGTCCTCGCAATAGTCGAGAAGTATCTATTTGATTTGAAGCAATCCAAGCATTGAAAGCTTGAGAATAAGGACGTAATGAACTAAGTTTCTTTGCAACCCAGTTTAAATCAAATACTTGCTCGTAAATACGATTTTTGACTTTAAGTAAATTATTCTCTTTTATAACTAATCCAGATAAAAATAATTCCGTTTGTTCTTTACTAATATTTGCTTCAACTTCCACACCTTGTAAAATTTGCTGATATATACCGAGCAATCTTCCCGCTGTTTTCTGCTGAATAATTCTATCTCTAATAGTTCTTAAATGTTCGGGTTCGTCTTGCGATTCCCAATTATGAATAATTTGCTTTCTAATTAATTTATCAATTTTAATTTGAGTATCAATTTCCGATGCTGGAGTTACCCATTCTCCACTTCTTACCATTTTACAAAGCTTTTGAGTGAGGAATGGCTGTCCGTTAGTCCAATATAATATTTCTTTTAAAACACCTTCAGGGTTTCTAACTTTTCCTTGCAAACCCTTAATTAAATTTTGCGATTTTTCATAAGTAAATCCCTGCAAATGTATAGATGTTCCAATATTAAATGGGGTACGATTTTTATCAGCAATTAAATCGCTTGGTGCAGCAACTCCAAAAATAGCAAAAGTCAAACGATGATACTCTGGATTTAATGCTCTTTGGTTATAACAGAAGCGAATTAAAGCAAATAAATCATCTACAGGAAAATCTAAACTCAGAATACTATCAATTTCATCAATAAATATAATTATTTTATCTTCCGGAAACTGGGCTAAAAGTACATCTTCGATAAAATGGCTTAAGCGCTGAAGTACTGAAATATCTTCCTCTTCACGCCACCAAGATTTTAAGTTAAATTTACCGAATAAATGAAATCCTCGCCATAATTCAGCAACTACACCTTTATACCATTGAGCATGAGTTACCTGTTCGCTGCCAACACAACTCAAATCCACCGTAGTACATTGATATCCTTCTGTTCTTAATATATGGCTGGTGCGTACCATAATCGATGATTTACCCATTTGTCGGGAGTTCAGCACGTAACAAAATTCTCCAGCTTTTAAAGCTTGATAAAGTTCATCATCAGCCCGACGTACAATATAACAAGCAGCATCATTTTCTAAACTACCACCAACCTGATATTGATAATTAATTATGTCTGAGTCTTTAGCATCTTCTATATAAGCCATTTATTTACAGAGTATAATTCTGTATTTCGACTTTCAAAATTGTAAATGATTAAATAAGAGTCTGCCATAAGTTAACAATTATCATGAAAATAAACTATTACTCAAATGATAATTATAGAGAAAGCTAAATAGTCCAGCTGTGTGAGAAAATATAAAACTAATAGTAATTATCTAAACTATACCCTCTTTATATACCTTAATTTTCTACCTAAATATGTCATTTCAATGTACAGAAGCCTTTGTTACTCTTGCTACTAATAATTTAGAAGAATTAGTACAGTTCTATATTCAATTTCTCACTCAAAATCCTAGTAATTATATCAAGAATGTTTATGCTGAATTCCAACTTTCAGGTTTAAAATTAGGAATTTTTAAGCCAAAAGAATCTCACTTTTCTGAGTTTAACAATTCTTGTAAAAGTTCCATAAGCTTGTGTTTAGAAGTCAAAGATTTAGAGAAAGCAATACATCACCTTGAATCTTTAGGTCATCCGACCTTTAGTGAAATTAACAACGCTTCCCACGGTAGAGAAATTTATGCTTACGACACTGATGGTAATCGAATTATTTTACATCAATCTTACTCAGATTAAAGGTTTAAGGTCAAAGGTTGAAGAATTAGATTGTTGTGAATTGATAATTGAATAATATATAGTTAATAGTCCGCGCCAATTTTTCATAATTACTTTCTACTTTCTACTTTCTACTTACTCCTTAATTATGTCCATAACTCAAAATTACAAATTAAACCTAATCCAATGGTATCCCGGTCATATTGCTAAAGCAGAAAGACAATTAAAAGAACAGCTAAAATTAGTTGATGTTGTTTTAGAAGTAAGAGATGCTCGAATTCCGGTATCAACCAATCATCCCCAGGTATCCGAATGGATTGGAGACAAAGCTCGGGTATTGGTAATGAATCGCTTAGATATGATTTCATCACCAGCTAGGGAATTGTGGACAGATTATTTTCGAGCAAATGATGAAAGTCCCATTTTTACCAATGCTAAACAAGGAAAAGGGGTAAATGGAGTTTCTAAAGCAGCACAATCTGCTGGAAGTGCTGTTAATCAACGACGAAAAGAACGAGGAATGTTACCCCGTGCCATCCGTGCCGTGGTAATTGGTTATCCTAATGTGGGAAAATCAGCTTTGATAAACCGCTTGTTGGGAAAACGTGTAGTACAATCAGCAGCTCGTCCTGGTGTCACTCGTGCTTTGAGGTGGGTAAGAATTTCTAAGGAATTACAATTATTAGATGCTCCCGGTGTGATTCCTCTGAAATTAGAAAATCAGGAAGCAGCTTTAAAATTAGCTATTTGTGACGATATTGGAGAAGCATCCTACGATAACCAAAAAGTAGCAGCAGCATTCGTTGATTTGGTTGGAGAAATGCAAGAAAATGCTCCCGAAGTATTACCAGAAAATCCATTTTTATCTCGTTACAAACTTGAATCAACACCTTATACCGGAGAAGAATATATATACGCTTTAGCTGAACATAAATATCAAGGTGATGTAGAACGTAGCGCAAGAGCTATTTTAACTGATTATCGTAAAGGTAATTTAGGTCAATTCCCTTTGGAAGTACCGGAATCAGTGAACAATTAACAGTTATCAGTTATCAATGAATAATGACCAATAAAAATATTCGGCGAATATTATCTATTGTTGCTAATTGCTGTTGCTTATTAAATAGAAACTAATTCAAATAAATAGGGAGCAAGATGCTTTTACTACTGTTTGAAAAAATAATTCTAACTCCTTCCCTTCTCCTTAATAAGGAGAGGGGTGTCCGGTCTTGTCGGGGTGAGGTTTTTAGTGTATTGGATTCAAAAAAAACTGCTATAAAATTGATAACTGTTAACTATTCACTGATGACTGTTCGCTGTTTCCCGTTCTTGCTTTCAACACAATCATCGTACCTGCTGTAAATAAAATTCCTAGAAATAGATTTTTAAAGCTGATTTCTTTGCCGCTTTCTTGTACTAAAATCCCTTCTAATATTAAGGAAGGTAGCAATATTCCAGCAGGAAGCATTAAACGGTAAAAATTAACTTTTCTTCTTGCTAATGTTGTCAGCAGCGCTAAACATAGTCCGAATGGGATAAACGTTAGCCCGTAATAGAAAAATCTTTTTTCTTTAGGTATTAAATCGAGTAAATTTAAGGTATGGATATTCGCAATACTATCCACATAAATAATTAGCGATGATTTTGAGTAGGTAATAACTATTCGATGCGGTTCTTTATCGTTAAATACACCGGGAACATCTAGTTTTACATCGGAAGCATTTGCTCCCGTAAGAGGAGTCCTCACTCGAAATACTAAATCGCTTTCTTGCTGTCCCAAAGTGAAATTACGACGAAAAGAATCACCGGAAAGTGAAATAATTCTTGCAGGTCCGGTTTGCTGTGTTTGAGTGGTTGTAAGGGTGGTACTAATCGTAAATTCAGAAGTTCTACTAATGCTTTCGCTTAATGATGTCACTGGTTTTGCTGTTTGCAACCAATGATTTGAACTTATCAATATTCCTTGTTGGTTTTGAGTTTTAGGTTCTCCATTCCATAATAAATCCGGCTGTTTTTTTGCTTGGTCTTTATATGGTGCTTTTCCTGTAAACTCATAGGATGCAATCAGGGAATCTCTGAAATTTTGAAAACTATTGATTTGATTATTAGTTTGAGAAAGAATTTGTTTTACTTGATTTTGAGATAAAGCTTTATTAGTAATATTAAGCTCTGAAATAAAACCTTCCCAGCCTCTATCGGCTGTTTTTTCGTTACCGATAATCAGCGGAAAACTAGGATTCCAGCCACTTAAATTAGTTGTCGCTTGCCAAGGAATTGTGATTAAAAATATCAAGATTACATAACATGTAAAGCATAAAGTAATTTTGCTAATTGAATTACTCGCTTTACTAGATTCTATTCTTTGTAGAATCGCTTTGAAACTTTGAGAATTCCAGATATAAAAGCAAATTAATCCTAAAAAGCCACCAAAACTATTATTAAAAATGTCCGCTGGTGTAGGTGTCCTTGACGGCACCATAATTTGCAATAATTCTACTGTTGATGATAGTGCAGCGCTGGCTAAAGTTACTGCTACTATCTGTAAAATTAACTTTGTTTTGTTTCTTTGCAATAAACCTGTTAAACCAAAGCCAAAAGGTAGAAATAATAGAACATTATTTACCTGGTCGCTAAAAAAACTATTGTTATCAAAACTATTAACTAGCTCTCGCTTCGAGATACTATCAGGTAACGCAAAGTTAAAAGGATAAAGCGTTGCTACTAAAACTGCGAAAATACTAAAGATTACTAAGATTAAAAATTTTGAGTTTCTAGATTTATTTTGCTGGTTGATGAACATATTTTTATCAGATAGAAAGATTTGATATATTTTGGAATTAAATTACTTAAGTATTAGGTTAAGCATCAAGCAATTAATTTATTCTCAGTAGTTAACCATTGCAGATAAATAAATTTAATTAAGGCAAATAAACTAAGTCAGATAAACTAAGTCAAATAAAATTGTAACGTTTCCTATTGCATTGTCTCTTTATATATAGTAAATGTAACTATTTTTATGTAAAGACTTAGTAAAATCTTTCGACAATCCCCTATACGTTTAATATTTGAATTTTCATTGCTTCTCAGAAAAAAGGTGGAGAAAAAGATTCTAACCTTCCCAAAGCAGGAAAATCTTCTAAATTGACACTGATGAAGCACGAATCGGTAAATGGGTTCCTTGCACAAGAGTTATAGTTGTCGGAGTACCGTTTGCAGTGGCATAAATGGAATGTACTAATCTTGTAACAGGAGTTTCGAGCGTAACAGTTCAAATCTAAAACCCGAAAGAAACGCATCCGTTTTTAAAATCTACAATCCAAAATCTAAAACCCAAAATCGAATGACCGAGTTGAAGCTACGTCTCCAACGGGGGAATACCCAGAAAATGGTGACGGTGGACCAAGATATTTATATAATTGGTAGGTTGCCAGAATGCAATCTATGTCTACCTTTTGGAGGTATTTCTCGCAGTCATGCGCGTTTTTCTAAAGGGAAAAATGGTTTGTGGATGGTAGAAGACTTAGGTAGCAAAAATGGCACAATCTTAAACGAACAGCCCGTAGTTTCGCCTACCGCAATTTCTCATGGTGATGTAATCTGGGTAGGAGATATTTCTCTGGTAGTGCTTTTAACTGTTCCTCCTCAGCCACCGCAAAGTAGTTATACAGCTTTTTCTGAAGGAAGAACAATATTTCGTAATGTTAAGCAATTACAAGAGGAATGGATAGATGCTAACAGTAAAGATGGTAATATCAGCAGCAAAGATAGAACTATTGCTCGTTTAAAGGATTTGGTGGATATAGCTAAAAATCTTTCGGGAGCTACTTCCATCGAAGAAATTTTTTCTCAGGTACAGCAGGTTGTATTCCGCTATCTTAGTAGTATTGACCGTTTAGGCTTATTAATTGACGTTCATGATTGCAATAAATTGGCTTTAATAAATGCTGCGAGTAGAGATGTTAATAATAAGCAGCAATTAATGGAAAATGATAGCTGGATCAGCCAAAGTATATGTCAGCAAGTATTTGATGAAAAAGTAGCAATTCAGTCAGCAGATACCCATCAAGACGAAAGATTCAAAGAAGAACACAGCGTTTTTCTTAAAGGGATTCGTAGCGCAATGGCTGTACCATTATGGGATGAGAACAAGGTTGTAGGAGTTCTTTACGCAGATGCAAGTTTTTCTTCTTATCATTGGGTTAAAGAAGGTTCTGAAGATTTGAGCTTCTTCTCAACTTTAGGTAACTTGGTTTCTTCTAGCGTTCAGCGTTGGTTGTTGATAGAAAAACTCAAAAGTGAAGAAGTAATACGACAAAGATTAGAACGCTATCACTCACCAGCAGTAGTACAGCAGTTGATAGCTTTAGGTGCTTTACCTGACGGACGTTTACCACCCAAAGAAAGCGAAATCAGTATTTTATTCGCCGATGTGGTTGGGTTTACAGCAATGTCCGAACGATTCACTCCTGCTCAAATAGCGGAAATACTCAACAAATTATTTGAGGAAATGTTGCAAGAAGTATTCGCTTGCGGTGGTACTTTGGACAAATATATTGGTGACTGCATCATGGCATTTTTTGGCGCACCAGAACCGCAAAGAGACCATGCAGACAGGGCTGTAGTTGCCGCTATGAGAATGTTAGCACGTTTAGAAAACTTGAATTTGAATCATTTTTGGCAAGAACCATTAGAATTGAGAATTGCTATTAACAGCGGTAAAGCAGTTGTCGGTGATGTAGGGAGTTCTCAAAGAGTTGAGTATACCGCTTTAGGAGCAACCATAAATTTAGCAGCAAGAATGGAAGGGGTTTGTAATCCAGGAGAATGTGTAGTGAGCGAAGAAACACACAAACTGCTTTCTAAACCCCAGAAATTTGAATTGATGGGGAAATATCGGTTTAAAGGTATTAAAAGGTTGGTGAAGGTCTATCACAATCGGAAACGGTATTAGAACTTTAGATTTTAGATTTTGCGGAAAGTTGAGTCAGTCCGGTCTTGGGGTCTCCCCAAGTAGAGGAACTGACGTTGGGGTGTCGGTTTCCGTCCCCAAAACTTTCCAAGACAGATTTTGGATTTTGCGGAAAGTTGGGGGTGTAGATTTTCTTCCCCCAAACTTTCTAAGACGGATTTTGGATTGCATTATCCAACTTGAGTTCGGGTTTTTTTCGTTAGTAAAATTGTATAAAACACCAAATAATCTAGGTTTAGGAGAACTGAATTTGTTCTGCGATTATTATTTATGACTGTGTTTTCATTCGCTACTTACTACTTACTACTTATTAACGCCCGAACTCACATTAACTATGAAATTTATTGCGGTACAATCGTAACGCTAAGATTCACTAAATAATTATAAGTTCCTGGTGTAAATGAAACCGGACGCTCTACACGCAAACCCACTTCTAGATTCGTGTCCCCAGTTGGTAAAGTTGCTGTATTGTTACTTCCGTCGCTTCTAAGTTGATTTCCAGCAAATTCTAAAAACCCTATTTTTTGAGTCCCGCTCGGGTCCGGTGAAGCACCATTCTCAAAACTGGGTGATAAAACGCTAATTTGAGCGGTAGTGTCTGGTGGAACGCTGACTTCGATAGTCCCTGGGTTAACAGATTCTAATATTTTGTAATCTCTTCCCGATGGTTCTATAGTACCGGGTTGAACGTTGCTAAATTTGACTTCAGCGAATGCGGTGGGAATAAAATTAGTAAAGCTTGTGAGTAATAATCCTGAAGTGATTGCGAAACGGTATAGCATTACAATTGAAACCTAGTTAATCTACGCCGATATAAATCAGTATGTAGATACTTTCTAGCTATTTTATTCACTAGTGACTTCAGTAACAACACCTAAATCACGTCAGTGCGGGATATTGTTTCGCTAGTACAATTGCATAGAACATCGAATAATCTCGGTTTAGAGAAACTGAATTTGTTCTGTGATTACTATTTGTAACTGTGTTTTTACTTTCTACTTGCTACTTACTGCTTACTACTTATTGACGGTAAATCTCTTAACACAAACCCAGATTGAATCTACGGACTAACCATAGTTAAAGTAACGTCATAGCTATAAGTTCCTGGAGCAAACACTTGATTCTGCTTCAACGACATATCAACTTCCACAGTGTTTTCACCTACAGGTAAAGTCATATTACTACCGTTAACTTTGCCCGAATTAACTTTTAATGTGGCATTATAACTAGAATCTAGTTTGGGATAAGAAACAGTAATAGCTACAGGATTACTATTTTGAACATTAATTTTAGCTGGAGTTGTGTTAGTAAACACGTTTGTACTTTTACCGGTTTTACTAGAAAGACTTGATTCTATTTTTCCCGGTGTATAACCACTGAAGCTAGCACGAGGTTCAATCACACCCGTAAACTGAATATTTATACTTTCAGCTAAGGATATTTGATTTGAAAAAGCAGCAGCAAATCCTATGCTTAAAAAGCAAATTGAAGCTATACGGTAGAACATAGCAATTGGTTTATCTTTCTGGGTGAAAAAAGAATATCATAAACCAAGTAATATTACTTAAATTTATCTACTAGCTTCACCAACACTATGTAAATTTAACTAGTTAAATCAAGATATTATAAACAACTTCCTTTTTTCCCTATTACCTATTACCCTCTGGGTTGCGCTACTTGCTACAACGGAGGGAATCTCCCTCCGGGTATCTCCTTACCCTTAACGGGTCAGCAAGCTGAACAAAGACGCTACGTTAGCGAAGCGAGACGATAGTCTTAGACCGCTAGTTTGGAGGACGGAAACAGACACTCCAACTATTCTCACAGCAACGCAGTGGCTTACCAATTACCAAATTAAAAAAAACTATTAAAAAACCTGCTCTAACTTCTTAAAATCGCGCTGTACCTCGTTAATCAAAGATTTATTCTTAGGGTCAGTCTTCAAAGCCTTTTTAAGATAAATTCTTGCCTTAAGCAGCTGCTTTTCAGCAATTAAAGCTCGTCCCCAAAGCTGATATGATATTGCTAACCACTGTCGTACTTCAGCGTCATTTGGTAAACGTTCCGCTAAAGCCTCTGCTAATGCAATAGCTTGAGGAAAACGTCTTTCTTTGAGGAATGTTTGTAGCTGTTCGTAAGTTTTCCACTTCAAGCGTCGCTCAATTTCAGCAACATGAGGGGGTTTTGGCTGTTGTTTTGGTGGCTGCTTAGTTACCCTGCGTGCTTTTTGCTGCGTTTCTTTAGCTCGCTTTGGCTGGTTTTGTGGTGTTTCAACAGCCTGTGACACATTCTGATGCGATTTTTCTTCGGTCGGCGGTATAACTTGCAACAATAATTTATATGCCTCAGTCAAGGCAATAAACTTTTCCTTAGCTCTTTCATCATCCGGGTTAATATCAGGATGATATTGTTGTGCTAGTCGGCGATAAGACGATTTTATATCGGGAAAAGAAGCTCCCGACCTTAAACCTAATAAACGGTAGCAATCTAGAAGATCCATTTCCAGCTATCGTGAGCATTTTAACAGCTATCAGCTTACCGAAATATCAAAATTATTCAAGTAAGTGACTGATTATATTACATTTTCAGCTAATTGCTGAAGCCATTAATAATAAAGACTCAAATTAAAATTTAAAGTTCATCACGGACAAGTTAACAGGGAATGGTATTTGGTAATTGGTAATTGGTAATTGGTAAGATTTTCAACCCATTACCCATTACCTATTACCCATTACCACCTGACTTAAACAGGTCGTTCTTCAATCACTTTGTCAATCAAGCCATATTCTTTTGACTCTTCTGCTGACATAAAAAAGTCGCGGTCCATGTCTTTCTCGATTTTTTCGATTGATTGACCGGTATTGTTAGCGTAAATACCGTTAAGCTGGTGACGAATCCGGAGAATTTCTTTGGCTTCGATTTCGATATCAGTTGCTTGTCCGCGAGTACCACCGGAAGGTTGGTGAATCATGATTCGCGAATGAGGTAATGCTAATCGCTTACCTTTTGTTCCACCAGCTAACAGGAATGAACCCATTGAAGCTGCTAAACCCAAACAAATTGTTACCACGTCAGACTTGATATGCTGCATGGTATCGTAAATAGCTAAACCAGATGTAACAACCCCACCAGGTGAATTTATGTACAAGAAAATATCTTTACCTGGGTCTTCAGAATCAAGATATAGCATGATAGCTATGATTTCGTTCGCTATCTGGTCGTTTACTTCCTCACCTAAGAAAATGATGCGGTCTCTGGCAAGACGAGTATAAATGTTAACCCATTGAGTATATTGTTCCCCTGGTAGTTTATAAGGAACGCTAGGATAGCCTATTGGCATATTTTCGACTCCGTTTTCAATTAATTGGGGATGGAAATCAAAACGATTAAGTTATACAGAAGTCAGTTGGAATTCAAGATAGTAGGAAAAATAATCAACTATTTCTACCCACAGCTTCTTTAAACTTTAAATTATGACAGCGATAAACTGCTTAAAGGATGAACTGAAAATCAATTTCATCCGATATATAATTTCAATTCAATTGTTTATAAAACTCCAGCTGTTGCAGCAGATTCGGAGTCTAATTGTGCTTTACTTTCAAAAACTCGGTCAATCAAACCGTATTCTACAGCTTGGTCGGGAGTAATATAGAGCAAGCGGTCCATATCTTTTTTAATTTTTTCTTTATCTTGTCCAGTGTTGCGAGAAAAGATATTTACCATTGCTTCTTTATTAACAAATACCTCTCTAGCCATAATTTGAATATCGGTTGCTTGTCCTCTGGTACCGCTAATGGGTTGTTTAAGAACAATAGAAGCATGAGGTAAAGCCGCTCTACAGCCTTTGGTTCCAGCACTAAGTAACATTGCTGCCATACCCATAGCTTGACCAATACAAATAGTATGGATAGGAGGCTTAATGTACCTCATAGTGTCGTATATAGCAAAAGCTTCTGTTTCAAAAGCAATAGGCTGGTCACCGTAACTTGTACCAATAGAATTAATATAAATTTTTATTGGCTTTTCTGGATCTTCCGATTGCAAATACAGCAACTCAGCAATAATTAACTTAGTAACTTCCGGCACCAGTGGCGCTCCCAAATACACGATACGTTCCTTCAACAACAGTGAAGGCAAATCTGGGGGTGGGGTTCGATAAAAATTATCGCCCGTATAAGGCGCTTGCATAGCCTTGATGGGTGAGTGTTCCATTTTCCAACCGTTGCCTTAATTAACGCTATTAACTGTAGTACATACTAGCGCGAGGATGAAGACTATGGAGGTGCGGATTTCTCGCTTTTTACAAATTTAGTTGTTAATGGTTAGTTGTTAGTTGTTAGTGGTTAACGTTAGTTAGTTAGTTGTCTTGCATTTACCTCATCTCCCCATCTCCTTGTCCCTTCTTCCCCATCTCCCCCTCTAAACATTAAAACTTCTGGGCAATTTTATTATTTAGCAAGTGAAATTATGAATATTATTAATATATTGAACTAATATATTGAACCAAACTAGAAGTTTTCCGTAGCGAATTGGCTACCTTCTGGAGTTATTTATATATAATGTATAGTCCGTGCAAGGAACCGCAACTAATGAAAGTAAGCTTATTGCCCGAACTCAATGATAGCAATCTGGACGTAAATCAATCAAGTTCTCAACGCCAGTTGGCAGTTTCTCTAACTGCTAAAGTTGAAAATCTCGACCGTAGCGTTCCCCTCAATTTATGCTTGATTTTAGACCATAGCGGTTCCATGAATGGTCGTCCGCTAGAAACGGTCAAAAAAGCTGCAAACCGCATTGTCGATAGATTGAAAAATGGCGACCGTCTTAGTATCGTAGTTTTCGACCATCGGGCGAAAGTACTGGTTCCCAATCAGGTAATTGAAGATAGAGAAAGTATAAAACAGCAAATAAATCGCCTCAGTGCTGATGGTGGAACTTCAATTGATGAAGGTTTACGTTTGGGAATCGAGGAATTAGCCAAAGGTAAAAACGAAGCTATTTCTCAAGCATTTTTATTGACTGATGGGGAAAACGAACATGGTGATAACAAACGCTGTATAAAGTTCGCTAACTTAGCAGTTGACTATAGTTTGACCCTGAACTCTTTAGGATTCGGCGATAACTGGAACCAAGATGTTCTCGAAGAAATTGCTGACGCTGGCGGTGGAAGTTTGTCGCATATCGCACAGCCAGAGGAAGCGGAGAATAAATTTACTCAATTATTTAATCGCATCCAAACTGTTGGTTTAACCAATGCCTATCTGCTATTTTCTTTAATGCCGAAAGTCCGTTTAGCTGAACTTAAACCTGTAGCGCAGGTATACCCAGATACCATCGAATTACCAGTACAACAGGAAGCAGATGGGCGTTTTGCAGTTCGTCTGGGTGATATAATGAAAGACAGCAAAAGAACGGTTTTAGCAAATATTTATTTAGGTCAATTTTCTGAAGGTAATCATACGGTAGCTCAAATACAAGTTCGCTACGATGACCCAGCAACCAATATGACCGGATTGCTCTCGGATACCATCCCCATAGAAATTAACGCAATCAGAACATATCAACCTACAGCAAACCCAGAAGTTCAGCCCCACGTATTAGCGCTAGCAAAATATAGACAGACCCAACTAGCGGAAGCCAAACTGCAAGAGGGAGACAGAGCAGGTGCTGCTACCATGTTGCAAACCGCAGCCAAAACAGCTTTACAAATGGGAGATAGTGGTGCAGCAACCGTTTTACAAACCTCTGCAACCCGCTTACAGTCTGGAGAAGAACTTTCAGAAGCAGATAAAAAGAAAACTAGAATCGTTTCTAAAACTACATTACAGGATTTGTAATGGGTGATGGGTAAGTAAGTTAATAGAAATACAATCGAATATGTAACAGAAAGTAGATTTAGTTTCAATTCCACTTTCTATTTTCTGTTCTCTGAGTTAGAAAAGGGATTTAAAACCTCTCTTCGGGTAAGCCACAGTCTACCGGAGAGGGGTTTCTTCTTTTCCAGAGATAAGTAGTTAAACATAATTAATTACACATTTTCATTGCGAGTGGAACGGAGTGAAACGAAGCAATCACAGGGACTGCGACTACTTCGCTTCGCTCGTAGTGACGGTAAATATTTTTGTTGACTTACTTATCTGTTATTAGTACCTAAAAGAGTCAAAAACCCAGAAAATTACGGTTTAGATAGTAGAAATTGCTCACTATTTAAAATCATATGATATGGCGATAGGAAATTTCAGAATTGATGAAAGAACCGAGAAAAAATTTACCTTTTTCAAAGACTCTAATGATTTTCCGGTAGAAATTTACGAAATTTAATTTTAATTGTAGTCATTACTATTACTTCAAGAAAAAATATCACTAAAAAAATTTTTGACCTCTTTCAAAAGTAATAAGCTTTCCTGCAATTTATGACACTTGAGGAAGTGTATTTTACGCCATTTTAATCAGCTATAATAAGTTAGTCTAAAATATAATATATAAGGATTTAAGATAATAGCCAGTGCAATAATTCTCAGTAAACTTCACAAGTAAGATGAATACTTTTATTTAGTTTTGTACGTAATAGTACATAGAACAAAAAATCATCTATATAAAAAGATTTTATAAAATTATTGACACTTATCTATGTATATTTGCTATGGTTAGAAAATAACAAAAGCAACCTATATTTTTCTAGTAATTATTAAAGTGAAAAGATAATTAATTATCCTAAAGGTTTTCTATGTCTCTAGGAAATGAATAGATAAATATCTATGTCTTTGTTTGTTTAGCAATACTTTATTAGATGAATACCAAAATAGTAGTTGCAGTGTCGTGAAATGAAGACAATCGCATTCTTTCACAAATTATTATTTAAACTATCAGCATATTGGCTGAGGATTCAATTTGCACCAAAAACATTTTTCTATAATTACAAAAAAATCACTATATTGTCACAACTGTATTGGCATAATTAGTCTAACAATATAACGATTATCTGGTTTATAAATATCGATTTTCAAAAAAGCAAACTATAATATTTAATTTAGATTAAAGTAATGAATATCTCAGTAGAAATGCAATCACAACTTATCGTCACTTGTACTAAAGACCTTACTAATCTTAAATACGGAAGTTTAAGTAAATGGTCTTTGTATAGTAATTTTACAGTCAAATATGAATGGCATTGTCCCGAAAAAGATAGTCATCGCAATCAAGAAATAGCTTTTGAGAATTTACCACTAGAAACCCAGATTTTAATAGCTAAAAAAGCAATTAAAAGCCCATTGCTAAAAACTCTTGATGACGAAAAACAGTTAATGCTGGTTCATCTTGCTGTAATGAGTAACCAGTAACACATCTGAAATTATTTGGATTGTGATAATTTCGTAGCACTGTCTTCTTTGCAAAAACTACCTCGGAATGGAATACTGCTAAACGAAAACTTGTAAAAATAATTGTGAAACGAAAATTAGTTTTTGTTATTTCTGTATTCCTATTTGTCTTGATTGCTGGATGTGAATTACTGTTAACACAACCAGTTAATCCTCATCTAGCAATGGGTAATCCTAGCAATGCAGGGAACAATCCGAACAACTATCTGATGATAAAGCCTCAGTATGCTCTATCATACAATCGAGAACTAGGCACGCCAAATTGGGTAGCTTGGCAACTGAATCAAAATTGGTTGGGTAGTGTTGAGCGTCAAGATGATTTTCGTCCCGATGATTCTATCCCATCAGATTGGTATCGTGTCAAACCAAGCGATTACACCCGTAGCGGTTATGACCGAGGACATATGGTTCCTTCAGCTGATAGAACAGCTACTACAGAAGATAATTCAGCTACTTTTTTGATGACTAACATAATTCCTCAAACTCCTGACAACAATCGGGGAGCTTGGAGAGAATTGGAAGAATACTCTCGTTATTTGGTGAAACAAGGAAAAGAGCTTTATATTATCGCTGGTGTAGATGGTAAATCAAGAAAAATTGGTAGAAGGAAAGAAGTTACTGCTCCTACGTATACATGGAAAATAATTGTAGTTTTGGATAAACCAGGGATGGGTGTTCGAGGAATATCTCAAAATACAAGAGTTATTGCTGTGAACGTAACCAATCGTCAGAATACAAGCGATGATTGGAAAAGATATTCAGTCTCAGTTGATGAAATCGAAGCCAAGACAGGTTATGACTTTTTGACTAACGTACCAAGTTCGATTCAGCAAGTGATTGAAAGTAAAGTGGATAGAAGAAGGTAATTTTAGGTTTGGGAATTGGGGATTGGTAATTGGTAATTGGCAATTCACAACCAACAACTATCAACTAACAACTAACAACTATCAACTAACAACTATCAACTAACAACTAACTGTTAAGTTTCAACAGCTTTTGTTGACAAACCAACCCAATCCCCTGATTTAAGCTGACCGACAATATAAACATCGATTTCCACTTCACCTATTTTGTAAACCTGAATATTGTCTAGGTTTTGCTTTAAAGTTTCTACAAGAGCTTGATACTTTTTTGCTGTTTCTCTTTCTTCGGAGTCGTACCAGTCTTTTTCATCGGTAGCTCGTTGAAAAAACTTTTCCACATCTATGACTTTTACGGGAGAATCGAGGGAATGATGAGTTTTTTGTAGTATTTTCTCGGTATTGACTTCTTTCAATTCTTGATTTGACCATGTAAAAGTGTCAAAAGGATAATCTGACTCACTCATCCATAATAAATCTTGAGAAAGCGATTTGATTTTTTTAGAAATATCGAATTCTTTGTTGTTCATAATTTAATCAGGTCAAAGGTCAAAAACTCCTAACTCCTAACTCCTAACTCCTCACTCCTCACTCCTCACTCCTAACTCCTAACTAATTAAAGTTACTTTTTCTTTGATTTCCAAGTTCCACCATAAACGTAAAATGGGTTATTTTGACTAACTGTCTCCCAGCATTGGGGACATACGAAAACCCAATCACTATCTTCAACATGTTTTATTCTGTAAAGAACCGATGCAGGTTGACTGCATAGGGAGCAAAGTTTAGTACGTAACTGACGTGCCATTTTTTAATTTTCAATAAGAAGAATATTTAATCATAAAATACAAAATATTTTTCTACTTCTTGCTCCTTATAGAATATGAAAACTTGATTTCAAACTGAAAGAGACGTAGCACTGCTACGTCTCTACATGAGTATTATGTTTACTACAAAGTATAGGAAGATATAATTCATAGCTTAATTTAAAAACGCCCAAATATTCATGCAAATGCTGAAGCTTGGGGTTTTGCAAAAATCATTCTACCGGCTGAAGTCTGCAATGAACTGGTGACAACTACACGTACTTCACCACCGACAAAGTGACTTCCCTCTTCAACTACCACCATCGTACCGTCATCTAAATAGCCGATACCTTGGCTGGGTTCTTTACCTTCTTTGAGTATTTTCAAATCGATGTTATCACCTGGTAAATAATTCGGACGCACTGCATTTACCAAATCGTTAACGTTCAAAACTGGGACTTTCTGCACGCTAGCAACTTTTGATAAGTTGTAGTCGTTGGTTAATAGAGTCGCGTTGATTTCTTGAGCAAATCGAACCAATTTTGCGTCTACTGTAGCAATCTCTTCGTAATCAAGGGAATTAATTACAATCCGGTCGGGATAAGATTTTTTAATTCTATTAAGAATCTCTAATCCCCTTCTTCCTCGTACCCGCTTTTGGTCTTTGCTAGCATCAGCTACTTGCTGTAATTCCAACAAAATAAATTGGGGTACAATGATTTGTCCTTCTAAAAAGCCGGTATCCAATAGAGTCTCAATACGACCATCAATAATACAACTAGTATCTAAAACTTTAGCAGTAGCGGGTTTTAAAGTTCCCTCTGCCACCATTGTTTCTACTGTATTAGGATTAATTAATCGCAATAAACCGCGTCCGTGAGTATCGGCTAAGTTCATGCCGGTATATGAGAGAGTGATACTACCCATAACAGCGACTAATGGCTTGATAAAGCTGAAGTCTTCAGGGATTGGTAGTAAAAATAAAGGTGCCAACATTAAGTTAGCTACCAATAATCCGATAACTAAGCCAATTGAACGTGTCAGAATAACTTCAAGCGGTAATTCTCGGACTTGTGCTTCTAAGCGACGATATCCGGTTTGAACTCGAAGTCCTATCGCACCACCGATAATAGCTGCAAAAGCCGCGAGTACTAAGCGTAAAGCATCAAGGTTAGTTACGTTATCTAACGTACCTACAGGTAGTAAATCGCTGCTGTAGTAACCTATTCCCGTTGCTGCTAGGACGAATGAGAAAATAATAATAGCGTCAAACATGATTGTGTTGTTTCCTGCAACTGCATCACCTGATTTACTCAAGTAACTTTGTATGTAATCGGGTTAAAAATCTTAAAAATATTTGCAGTGAACCTACAGGCTTGTTTATAAACCATCTGCAATCATTATAACCAAATATTCTCAGCTTTTTTATTCTGCTTCGTCCTGTTATAAAACCATACAAAAATGTAAATTTCTCATTGATTTTTACTATTTCTAATTCTTTTGTAATCTAAGTTTAATTGTTTCTCATAATGTCCGATAAACTAGCTAAATCAACGACTTCAGGCTCTGTTAGTGCAGCTTATATACATATTCCTTTTTGTAGGCGACGCTGCTTTTATTGTGATTTTCCCATATATGTGGTAGGAAACACCAGACGGGGCGAAACTTCCAATGCAATTTCTCAATACGTTGAAGCTTTATGTCAAGAAATTGCCACCACACAAATTCATAATAAACCTTTAGAAACAGTTTTTTTCGGTGGTGGTACTCCTTCGTTGCTTTCGACAGAACAATTACAAAGAATTTTAAAAGTCTTAGATGGGAAATTTGGGATTGACAAATGTGCAGAAATCTCGATGGAAATTGACCCAGGTACTTTTGATAAACAACATTTGCAAGGATATGTAAATGCGGGTGTAAATCGTATAAGTTTGGGAGTACAAGCTTTTCAAGAAAAGTTATTGCAAGCTTGCGGACGCTATCACTCGGTTTCGGATATTTTTGCTGCTGTTGATTTACTCGAAACTGCACAGATTTCCAACTTCAGCATAGATTTAATTTCAGGTTTACCCCATCAAACTTTAGATATATGGAAGGAATCTCTGGAGAAAGCAATCGAAATTAACCCCATGCATATATCTATATATGACCTTACAATTGAACCCGGTACGGCTTTCGGACGTTATTATAAACCGGGAAATCTTCCACTACCCACAGATGAGACAACGGTCAAAATGTACCGAATGGGAAAAGAAATTTTAAGCAAGAATGGTTTTGAGCATTATGAAATTTCTAATTATGCTCAACCAGGATATCAATGTCGTCACAATCGAGTTTATTGGGAAAATCGTTCTTATTATGGTTTCGGAATGGGAGCAGCAAGTTATTTTCAGGGGAAACGCTTTAACCGTCCTCGCAAAACCAAGGAATATTACGCTTGGGTAAATAATGGAAGTGTAATTGATTGTGAAGTTACAACATCTCATGAGATTTTATTAGAAACTTTAATGCTAGGGTTACGTTTAGCAGAAGGTGTAAATTTGCAAAAATTAACAGAGCAGTTCGATGAAAATAAAATTGAGCAAGTATTACAAGTATTGCAACCTTATATTGATAAAGGTTGGGTGCAAGTAGTAAATGGAAGATTAAAATTACAAGACCCTGACGGTTTTCTATTTTCTAATGTAATTTTGGCAAAGTTATTTGAAACACTTTAAGAGAATTGGGAATTGGTAACTGGTAATTGGTAATTAGTAACTCCTAACTCCTAATTCTGTAATCTAAAATCTAAAATCTAAAATCCAAAATCATGGAACCTTTTGTAAAAAATCTTATAGACATTGCAATTAGTACTTGCCAATTATTAGCTCTTTTCGTAATTTCAATTGGGCTAATTAAAGGTTTAATTATATTTTTACGAAATGCTTTATCTTTTTCCAATTCAGCGAAAATGTTTCAAGAAAGTCGTCTACAAATGGGTTATTCCTTTTCTCTGGGATTAAACTTTTTAGTTGGAGGAACTATTCTTAGGACTACTATCACTCCTAGCTGGGAAGATATAGGAAGATTAGCAGTAATTATTATTATTCGTACCGTTTTAAACTACTTACTACTGCAAAATATACAGAAACCCGTTCATAAAGAGAATTTAGTTGAATCAGATATTTCTAGGAAGATAAGCGATAAATCGTTATATGAGAACGTTAAAG
>JBCBHT010000028.1:0-43932 GCA_038525335.1 Cyanobacteria bacterium J06621_15
ACGCACCCTACAAATACCTAATTTTTCATGTCCTATCGGACACGCTGCGCTAACAATATTCAAATCGGATTCCTATAGTTTCTCTTATCAATGAGCAAAATTTACTAACTTGAACTGCACTCATTGCAAAAGCTACCACTTCAAGAATGCAGCTTCAACTCCCTTTTCTCGTCTAATTTTGCCATCTTTTTCAAACCAAGCAATTATTTGCTGTGTAGTTAACTCTTCAACAGCAATATTATTTTCTTTTGCTATCTCTTGCAATACTCTTAATGAAGAAATTGTCAGTCTAGTTAAAAATTTTTCTGGAGAAGAAAGTAAAGCCGCATCAACTTTTGCTGATTCTTCCAAAGATAAAAATTGGGTAGTTGGTTGTTGTTGAAATTCCATAATTTATGAATTTTTATGTTTAATTTATATCTACATCATTCAGCAGTCATGAGCATTAGTAATTTTTACTGATGGGGACTTACGCAATTTTCACAATGTTACTACGTTCAAAATGAATCAAAGCGTCACAGCAAAGGCAATAATAAGCGAACACAAAATCTTCACCCCCAACGGTCTCTCTTAAGAGAAAAACATGCCAGTTGTGGTCATTCCTACTAATTTTGTTACTGTTCACTGCTCACTGTTCAGTGCTTCTAGTAGATAACCACAACGGTGTTCTCCATCAATTATCCAGTGGGTACGTTCTATCCTACAATCTGGTAAAACAGCAGCAAACATTTCTAGTTCGTGCCCGCAAACACTAGGAAATGATTCTGCAACATTAGAAATTGCACAATTGTGTTCCAAAAAAATAAATTTTTCTTCTGTTTGTGAAGTTTCGCCTTCTACAGGATGACATTCTGCCATAAAGCCTTCGGCTTTTCTTAATTCCACCAAGGTCGCTACCCTTTCTCTAAGAGAACCTTTACCCAGATGTTGCCGATATTCTTTGGCTTTACGCTCCCATTGTTTCTGCAAAATTGAACTTACTTGGTCTCGTCCTACTGTTTCTGTTAAAGTGTCAAGTAAGGAAACGGTAAATTTACCGTAACTATCGCCAACTTCGCGACGCAGGCGTTCTTTGCCTTTATCACTTAATCGATAAAGATGTTGAGGTCGTCCCATCCCTATTTGTTCGGAGGAGTAAATTATCAGCTCTTCACTCTCCAAATCCTTTAAATGACGGCGAACCGCTTGAGGACTAACTTCTAAGGCTGTAGCAAGCCTCATCGCTGTAGCTTGAAATTCCCTGAGCAGATATTTCAAGATATCTTGTTTGGTTGAGGACTGGTGGCTAGTTTCCATCGTCGCCCTAAAAATATTAAAGAAAATTTCACTTTGACAACATCATTGTTGTTAATCTAGCGTAAAATGAAGGTACATTAAAACAACTTGGCTGTTGTTTTAGTCTTCAACAACATTGTAACAGCCGTGTGACTTGCAGTCACGTATGTATGGGAATTAGCTATTTAATTACCCGTCACCCAACCTTAAAGAGAGTTCTTGAAAGCCAGCGAAGCGAGAATATTAGCAATGACTTCCACTGTCAAAACCTTAGTTAACCAGCCTTACAAGTACGGTTTCGTTACCGACATCGAGACAGACACCATACCTCGTGGATTAAACGAGGACGTGATTCGCATGATTAGTGCGAAGAAAAACGAGCCGGAATTTATGTTGGAGTTTCGACTCAAAGCTTACCGTCAATGGCTCAAAATGACGGAACCAGATTGGGCTAGTGTTGGTTATCCTGCTATTAATTATCAAGATATTATTTATTATTCTGCACCAAAGCAAAGTGCTAAAAAGAAAAGTTTAGATGAAGTAGACCCAACTTTGTTGGAAACCTTTGAAAAATTGGGTATTCCGCTGTCGGAACAGAAGCGTTTGGCAAATGTTGCTGTAGATGCGATTTTCGATAGTGTATCGGTAGCGACTACTTTTAAGGAGAAGCTGGCTGAGGAAGGTGTTATCTTTTGTTCGATTTCTGAAGCTTTACAAGAACATCCGGAATTGATTCAAAAGTATCTTGGTAGCGTGGTTCCGGTTGCTGATAATTACTTTGCGGCTTTGAATGCTGCGGTTTTTAGCGATGGTTCTTTCGTGTTTATTCCTAAAGGCGTAAAATGTCCAATGGAATTATCTACTTATTTTCGCATTAATAACGGCGATACTGGACAGTTTGAGCGTACTTTGATTGTTGCTGAGGAAGACAGTTACGTTTCTTATCTCGAAGGCTGTACGGCTCCAATGTACGATAGCAATCAGCTACATGCTGCGGTTGTGGAACTTGTAACTCTAGACAATGCCGAGATTAAATATTCTACCGTGCAAAACTGGTATGCGGGGGATGAGAACGGCAAAGGTGGAATTTACAACTTTGTGACAAAGCGCGGTTTATGTAAAGGAAAAAATTCTAAAATATCTTGGACTCAGGTAGAAACTGGTTCGGCTATTACCTGGAAGTATCCTAGCTGTGTTTTAGTAGGGGATAATTCAGTCGGTGAATTTTATTCGGTAGCGTTGACTAATAATATGCAGCAAGCCGACACCGGAACCAAAATGGTTCACGTTGGCAAGAATACTCGTTCTACAATTATTTCTAAAGGAATTTCTGCGGGTAAATCTAGTAACAGCTATCGGGGTTTGGTAAAAGTTAATCCCAAAGCTGACGGAGCGAGAAATTATTCTCAATGTGACTCTATGTTGATTGGAGATAATGCTCACGCAAATACATTTCCTTATATTCAGGTACAGAATAATAAAGGGAAGGTAGAACATGAAGCTTCAACTTCCAAGATTGGGGAAGACCAATTATTTTACTTCTCTCAACGGGGTATTTCCACAGAAGATGCAATTGCAATGATGATTAGCGGTTTTTGTAAGGATGTATTTAATCAGCTACCAATGGAGTTTGCTGTGGAAGCTGATAAATTGTTGAGTTTGAAGTTAGAAGGAAGTGTTGGGTAGGAAATGGAAGGATGGGGAGACAAGGAGATGGGGAGATGGGGAGAAAAATAATTCCTAACTCTTAATTCCTAACTCCTAACTCCTAACTTTTAACTTCAATCCAAAATCAGAAATCTAAAATCCAAAATCGAAAGATGATTATTGAAAATAGCAAGGTTGTGCTGTCAGTTAAAGATTTGACAGCTAATGTTGATGGAAATCAAATCCTCAAGGGTGTAAATCTTGAGGTACGTGCTGGTGAAGTTCATGCGATTATGGGACCGAATGGTTCTGGAAAAAGTACGTTTTCTAAGGTTTTAGCGGGACATCCAAGTTATGAAGTTACTGGTGGTGAAGTAGTTTTCCAAGAACAAAATCTTTTGGAACTCGAACCAGAAGAACGTGCTAGAAGTGGTGTATTTTTAGCTTTTCAGTATCCTTTGGAAATACCTGGTGTCAGCAACTTAGATTTTTTGCGAGTAGCTTACAATTCTCGACGTAAAGCTCAGGGTTTAGAAGAAATTGATGCTTTCGATTTTGATGACTTGGTGGAAGAAAAGTTAGAAGTTGTGAAAATGGATTCTGCTTTTCTGAGTCGGAGTTTAAATGAAGGGTTTTCTGGTGGTGAGAAAAAGCGTAATGAAATTTTGCAAATGGCTCTTTTGGAACCAGATTTAGCGATTTTAGATGAAACTGATTCTGGTTTAGATATTGACGCTTTGAAAATCGTGGCAAATGGGGTTAATCAGCTAGCAAATGAAGAAAATGCCACAATAATGATTACCCACTACCAACGTTTGCTCGACTATATTGTGCCAGATTTCGTTCACGTCATGGCGAAAGGTCAGATTATTAAATCTGGTGGAAAAGAATTAGCTTTAGAATTAGAATCTCGCGGTTACGATTGGATTTTGGAAGAAGCTGGTGTTGAGGTCGGAGTATGAATATAGAAGTTTCACCCAGTCCGATTCCTAATTCTACTGAAGCGAGTTTATCAGCAGCACTTTTGAATAAAGATGCTTATTTAAGTGGATTGGTAGACAAAGTTTCTACTGTCAAAAGTAAAGGATGGCTGCAAGAATTAAAAGATGATGCTGCAAATTGGGTACGTCATTCCACATTACCAAGTAAAAATGATGAAGAATGGCGATTTACCGATGTTTCGGCTTTACGTCAATTTGATTTTAATTTAGAAACCACTAATTCTGTATCCCCAGATTCTGCCCCCTTTACAGCAATTAGCGATACTCGTTTGGTATTTGTAAACGGTGTATTTGTCAAAGAATTATCGGCGATCGCCGATTTACCGGAAGGAATTGTAGTTAGCAATCTTGCTAGTTTACCCGAGTTAGATGGGCAATTAGTTAAGGAATATTTGACACAAGCTGAAGGAGCAAAAGAAGTATTTACGGCTCTCAATACAGCCGGTATATCAGACTTAGCGCTGATTTGGCTATCCCGCAATGTGGTAGTAGAAACACCCATACATTTAGTATTTATTAGTGCCGGTAATCAGATAATTGCTCAACCGCGCTGTTTAGTAGTAGCTAAAACAGGTGCTGAAGTAACTTTTGTAGAAGAATTTATTAATTCCGGTGCTGGGGAAGAACCAGATAAACAAATATATTTAAATAATGCCGTTACAGAAATCTGGGTTGATGAAAACGCCAATGTAAATCATACCAGAGTTGAGCGCGATAGCACAGAAGCGTTTCACATCGGTAAAACAGCGGTAGCTCAAGCACGTAATAGTCGCTATAGCTGTAACGCAATTACCTTGGGTGGAAAACTTTCAAGACACAATTTAGAAATTTTACAAACTGGAGAGCAAACAGAAACAGACCTCAATGGTTTAACAATAATTACTGGTAATCAACTTTCAGATACTCACAGCGCACTTGCTCTAAATTATCCCTACAGTAACAGCAACCAGCTGCAAAAAAATATCATTGCCGATAAAGCACGTGGGGTATTTAACGGTAAAATCTTTGTACCCAAACCCGCACAACTAACAGATGCATCCCAATTAAATAGAAACTTACTATTATCTCCTCAAGCAAGAGTAGACACCAAACCACAATTAGAAATCACCGCAGACAATGTAAAATGCGCTCACGGTGCTACAGTTAGTCAATTAGAAGATGATGAAATTTTCTACTTGCAAAGTCGAGGAATTGATGAAAACAGCGCTCGTCACTTGTTAATTAACGCTTTTGCTGCGGAGATAATTAATAAAATACCCGTTCCTTCCTTGCGTCAAAATCTAACTCAAACAGTCAATCAATTTTAGATTTTAGATTTTAGATTTTGGATTTTAGATTGATTGATTAAGTAATAAATTTATGAGTAGCTACTCTATAATATTACGTCTGTGTCTCATAATTGTCCGTTTACTCTGCGCCTGGAAAGGTTTTTTATCATCAATCTTTAATTCAAAATCCGAAATCCAAAATCCAAAATCCGAAATCCAAAATAATTATGACTTTCACTCAAGAAAAAACCATTGCAGATAGAGTCCGTAAAGACTTTCCAATATTGCATCAGGAAGTTAACGATAAACCTTTAGTTTATCTAGATAATGCTGCAACTTCTCAGAAACCTTTATTCGTATTAGATACTGTTAAGAAATACTATCAAGAATATAATTCTAACGTACACCGAGGCGCACACCACCTCAGCGCTAAGGCTACTGATGCATATGAAGGAGCAAGAGATAAAGTTACTAGATTTATTAATGCTGCATCTCGTCAAGAAATTGTTTTTACTCGTAATGCAACCGAAGCTATAAATTTAGTTGCTTATAGCTGGGGATTAAATAACCTAGAACCGGGAGATGAAGTTATTCTTTCGGTTATGGAACATCACAGCAACATTATACCGTGGCAATTGATTGCTCAAAAAACTGGTGCAGCATTAAAATACGTTGAATTGACACCGGAAGAAACTTTTGATTTAGAGCAGTTTAAAAAACTGCTTTGCGATAAAACCAAATTGGTCTCAATAGTTCACGTATCTAATACCTTGGGCTGCATAAATCCAGTCAAAGAAATTTGTCAATTAGCTCATCAGCAACAAGCAAAAGTATTAATTGATGCCTGCCAAAGCGTACCGCATATGCCCGTTGACGTACAGGAAATTGGCTGCGATTGGTTAGTAGCTTCCGGTCATAAAATGTGCGCTCCCACTGGTATTGGTTTCTTATATGGAAAGCTAGAAAACTTGGAAGCAATGCCACCATTTATGGGTGGTGGAGAGATGATTGCTGATGTGTTTTTAGACCATTCAACCTATGCAGAATTACCAGCTAAATTTGAAGCAGGGACCCCAGCAATTGCAGAAGCAATAGCTTTAGGTGCAGCAATAGATTATCTATCAGAAATTGGTATGGATAAGATATATGCTTATGAATCAGAATTAACCGATTATTTATTTAAGCAATTAGAGAAAGTACCGGGACTCAAAATTTATGGACCATTACCTGATAAAAAAGGCTGTAATAGAGCAGCATTAGCTTCATTTACCACCGGAGAAGTTCATCCTAACGACCTGTCTACTTTGTTAGATAACGAAGGTGTCGCGATTCGTTCGGGTCATCACTGTACTCAACCACTGCACCGTATTTTAGATGCTCCCGGTACGGCAAGAGCAAGTTTATCGTTCTATAATACTCGTGAAGAAATCGATATTTTCATCAAAGCCTTGAAAGAGACTCTGGATTTCTTTAACAGTATGATTGGTTAAATTGATGCTAGTAAAGTCTCATTTTTAACAATTACTTGATAATAAATTTTATAATAATAGGGCTTATTTAGAACTGCGTATAACTACATTGTTTTATATAAGCCCTTTTGGTATTTAAGTAGTTAAAAGTAGAAAAAGAGGTAATAAAATGAAAAAAGCTATTCTTTTGGGAGCTTTAGGGGTATCAATTGGGTTAATCCCCATAATTTGTAATAAAAAAGCAGTGGGTAAACCTGAATCAACTTCTCAAATAAGCAATCAAGTTAATGTTTCAGAATCTACTGGTTTTGGTTATATTGAAACTAGGAATGGGAATATTGCAATTAACGCAAATCAAACTTATACAGTTTATAGCAGAGACGGAAAAGTCTTGGCAGAAAATATCACATTAAAACAGCTACAAGCCAAGAATCCTCAATTACACGAGATGGTGAAAGATTCAATAGCACAACCAACCTTGATGATGGATGCGGGTATTGGTATTGATAGATTTAATCTTAATAAGTAAAACTTGAAAAAAGCTGAATTTTTAATAAACCAGTCGTGCCAATTTCCAAAAATTATTAATTGTGGGAATTGGCAATTTTTATATTAAATTATATCAAAATAAATTACAGGATAAATTACTGTGTTATATAGCGACTTTACTTTGTCTAAAGTCAGAAAAAATTTCAATTTAACTATTTCTGACAAAATTGATATTTTTGCATCAATACCTGAGATTGAAATTCCTACATTACTCGCGGAAACTTTATCGGAGAATCTTCCATTAGCACTAGCAAGTAATACAGAAAAATCGCGTTCGGAAATGATTATTTCTCCAATTTTAATTGCTATTAGGAAGTATTTACAAAATCAGGTAAGTTTATTTTCAGGAATCGATTTTACTGTAGACCCAAGTCAAGGTTTAAATGGAAATTGTGACTTTATTATTAGCAGTTCTTCAGAATTACTAATTTTAAATGCTCCTGTAATTACAATTGTAGAAGCTAAAAAGGAAAATATTAATGCTGGTTTAGGTCAATGTGTCGCAGAAATGCTTGCAGCTAAAATATTTAATCAGAAAGAAGAAAATAATATTCCAATTATCTATGGAACTGTTACCACTGGAACTAGTTGGAAGTTTTTAAAACTTATTGAAAATATAGTAGAGATTGACCTCAACGAATACTATATTAATAATGTAAGTAAAATATTTGGAATATTGTGTCATATTCTTTCTAAAAAACAAGCTATCTAAATTTAATAATGATTGTAACTTATACTTTCGCAGAACAGCGAACCGTACTACACAACATTAGCTGGGAAACTTTTGAAACTTTACTTAAGGAAACCGGTGAAGATAGAGGTTCTCGATTTGCTTATGACGGTAGTACTTTAGAAATTATGACTCCGCTTTTTGAACACGAAAATCCAAAAATAAATTTTGACCGTTTTATATTTATTTTGGCAGAAGAACTGGATATTGAAATTAAAAGTGCTGGTTCAACAACTTTAAAAAGGAAAATAGTTAGAAAAGGCATAGAAACAGATAACTGTTACTATATTCAAAACGAATTAGCCGTTAGAGGAAGAGAAACCCTAGATTTAACAAATTCACCTGCCCCTGATTTAGCAATTGAAATTGATATCACTAGTAGTTCTGTTGATAAATTTGATATTTATTCAGCTTTAAGTGTAAGTGAATTATGGAGATATGACGGTAAAAAATTAAAATTTTATCAACTGGTTGAGAAAGAATATGTTGAACGCGAATATAGTATTGCTTTTTCTTTAGTATCGGTGAAAGATATATCTAGATTTATCGAGCAAAGTAAAACTATGGGAGAAATTGCTTTACTCAAATCTTTCCGAAATTGGGTTAAAAATACAATATCAAAAATATAATATCAAAAATTTATAGAGGATAATCGGTAATGACATTAGAAGCATATTTTAAGCAAGTCTCTCCTAATTTGTTAGAAAAATTTCAAAAATATCCAGATTTTTTTGAATTATTTGATGATGCTCAGTATTTACCAGACTCACCTTTTTGGCAAGAATTAAATCTTGATTTAAATAATTCTGAAGATGCTAAATGGTTTGATGAGGCTACTAATTATGTACCACAAACTTTGGAAAAATTAAAAATTGAACAACCACGAGAATTTGAAAAACTCAAGTCAGATATTCCGACAATGCTTGGTGAAGGTAAAAACTCAGAGTTTGATATCGGTAAAAAATGGAATAAGCTTCATTTTATTCTTACAGGTACCGATTACTCTACTCCCGTACCGCATCTTATCGGCAAAAATCAAAAAGATAAATTACCTTCAATAAATGCCATTCTTGGAGGTAAGACTATAGATTATGAGACAGATAACGGACTGTTACGATATTTAACAGTTGATGAGGTGAAACAAGTTACTCAAGCTTTATCAAAATTTACTCAAACCCATTTTCAGGAGCGGTTTGCATTAAAGGGCTGGGAAAAAGGTTTTGATAGTCTTTATGAGGCTTATACACAACTTTTGAATTATTACCAAGATGTATCTTATCAGGAAAATGCTATGTTTTTATACTTCGGTTAGTAGTAACGATTTAAGAATTATTGAGTATGCTAATTTCTCAATCGAAAAATTAAATCATCCTATGGTTTTCCAAGGAAAGATGTCCGCTATGGTGTGTGAATGCGATAATTCCCAGAGGAAGTTTGTTAATTGAGAGAATTTGATGACACTTAAGCGGATTGTTTTATTTATTCTGACGGTAGTAACACTTTTATATTCTGGTTCGTCTTTAATCGGAAGTTTGAAGGAACCTCAATTCCAAAGCGAGTTGGAATTGTATCAAACCAATATTGTATTGTTAGCAACGGAATGGCAACCCTCTGATGATGAGGAAAATTTGCAAAGTGCAAAAAAAGCCATACTTGGTGCAAAACCCGTAGAAGGGGCACTTAAGCAGTATAAAGAAGCACGTATCTCAGCAAAAGCTAATTTAGAAAAAGCTCAAAATCAGTTAGTGCAACTAGCTTCTAAAACAAGTGATATTGTTACTCCAGCAGAACCTGATTCGGAATCCCCGATAAAAAACGCTGCAAAAATAGAGCAGAAAAAATTACAGCAAACATCTAGTAACTTGCAGAAACTGCTTGCTGAGTTAGACTTGCGGATAGGTATTCTTCAAGCAAGTCAAGGTAAAACTGATACAGCTATCAAGACTTGGCAGCAATTACAAAACAATTCTAGTATTAATCCTCAGCTCTATGAAACGAGTCAGATGCTGATTGGATTATGGAAAGAATCACCATCAATTTCAGACGATGCAGAATTATTAGTGAAAGATAATCTCAAAGGCTGGTTTCGCTATAGTTCTCTAGAAAAAATATATCAAACTCAACAAAATACTGAATCTCTTAATAGTATTAAATTAATTGAGCAGCAAGCAGCAGAGAAAGCATTAGTTAAGTTGACTGCTATAGCTATTCTTCCTGCATTAGGAGGTTTCACTGGTATAGCACTTATTATTTTTACTTTTGGACAATGGGTAATTAAAAAGAAAGAAGCTTTATTGGCTCAAAATGCTGGGAAAACTTGGACAACTCCTTGGGATGGTGAAACTATTTTGCAAGTTTTTGTCGTTGGCTTTTTCTTGATGGGTCAATTTGTCGTCCCCTTATTCCTACAATTCCTTCCTATCCCCAGACCAGCTCCCAACGTGCGAATTCAAGCGTTATACGTTTTTATGAGCTACATATTGGTAGCTAGCGGTACAATATCAGTGCTGTATTTGTCTATAAAACAATATTTTCCTCTTCCCGAAGAATGGTTTCTCTTTCGTTTGAATGATGGCTGGTTGTTGTGGGGAATTGGTGGTTATTGTGCAGTAATACCTATTTTTATAGTTGTCTCTTTAATCAATCAACAGCTTTGGCAGGGACAAGGTGGTAGCAATCCTCTACTGCAGATAGTTCTTGAAAGTCAAGATAACCTCGCATTGTTGATATTTTTCTCAACAGCTGCAATTGCTGCACCATTATTTGAAGAACTTTTATTTCGCGGATTTTTACTTCCTTCTCTAACTCGTTACATACCACTTTGGGGATCAATACTAATTTCTAGCTTTTTGTTTGCTGCTGTTCATCTAAGCTTATCCGAAGTTCTACCCCTGAGTGTCTTGGGAATTGTGCTTGGCTTCGTTTACTCCCGTTCGCGCAATCTTCTCGCTCCCATGCTTCTTCACAGTCTATGGAATAGCGGAACTTTACTAAGTCTATACATATTAGGTAGCAGTACTAATTGACACTCTAGTGTACTGTTGCCAGAATTAAAAAAATCTGCATTAATTATGTGTAGCAATTTTTCAATTAGTTACCACTACTGTAGGTGTAAATAATTTATTAGTTCCAAGCATAAATGCTTAACACAAAAGCTAGCTTATAGATTATGTTAGATATATAACTGATTATCCAAGTAAGCATATAGTTGTTTATTGATTAGTTTTAGTCTTTGTGGAGATGCTGACTATTTCAGATTATTTTAAGCTTGAAACTAGTTGGGGCATATTCTACATAATTTAATAGAATTTCAGAGCGAGAATGCACAATATACCAAATTCTAGTTTGCTTCTACGCATACAATTGTACTACCATGATAGTAGTACAACTTGCGATTATGTAGTTTTTCGGTAGTTGTAGCGCACTGAATTAGTCCGGAATTTTTGAACAAGGACTTGTACAACTGAATATTGCATCGTCGATGAATGAGAATTATTGCGAATAGCTATCATTCAGATAATTTCTGTCATCGAATGACAGAATACAGCGATATAAATTTGCTGAAATCAATATATACAGAAATTAGAAGATTTTCTTGAACTTAGGCAAAGTCAAAACATAGTTATGACTTGTCTAGCAGGAATTTCTTTAATCTCCTAACACAGTAATTTTACTAGCCAGCAGCAATGGATTATTGACATATTCTGCTAGCTATGGGAGGAATCAATTTTATTTATATTTATATTCTAAGGAGCAGCGATATGGCTAAACTCAGCACTTCTCATGCTACAAAGCAATTACTAGCAGGTTTTTGTGGAATTATTTTTGGAGGATTTGGTATTCACAAATTTGTCCTTGGATATGCTCCAGAAGGGCTAATTACCTTAATAATTTCCTTGATAGGTGGTTACTTCACCTACGGTTTAACTTTTTTTATCATGCAGCTTGTAGGTTTAATTGAAGGGATGATTTACTTGAATAAAGGTCATGACGATTTTGTTGGTACTTACTTTATGAATAAACAAGGCTGGTTCTAGGAGATATACAAATTGCCATAAAGCTTTTATTTTTTTATAATATTTAGGGTGCGTAATTATCGCGAACGCAATATTGGCTTTACTTGTATTTTTATTTGAATCGCATGTTAAGTTTTAGATTATTCCTAGCTGTTAAGCAATTATCACCTATGAAAACTGCATAGAAATTGCACCATGCAGCTAGGAATTCTAATTTTTGGCAATTCCACATTAATAATTGTTAAGAATAAATAACTTAGAAAAGAAGATTTATTTAGGACTAGATTAACTGAATATAATTTAGTTATTGCTGCTGATAAATACTGATAAATTAAGAATAATTTGTTATAGATTATCTCTTATATTGTCTAATCATTACATCTAAATAAAAAATCCAATATTTCTATCTGGTATGGACTGATGTTTAAGCGAAAAAATCTCACGTTGATAATGCTTTTCTGCTTTGGAATAGCTTACTTTTCGGCAATGTCTAGTTTGTCAATAAACCCGTTTCTAAAAAGCCAAGCTGCGGTGCTGCCAATACAATTAAGTGCTGTAATTTACTTCACTTATCTGCGTTGGAATCGACACAAAGAATTTAGCTAAATATATGGCTTTTAATATAGTTTTTACAAAAATTCATATTTAAGACATTCTGTCATAAGTCCGGATTTCGCTTACCCTCAAAGTAAGGGCAAAAATAACATTATGCTCTTGTATAGGCATTATCATTTTTATAGCGAGTCCGGATATTTTTCATGCAACTGGTAACTAGAAAAAATACAGCCGATAATCTAGCAGCAAATCAAAACAAAATTACCCTTGATGTTGAAGGTATGAAATGCGCTGGCTGCGTGAAAGCTGTGGAAAAACAATTATCGCGATTTCCTGGTGTTGACAACGTTTGTGTGAATCTTGCTACTGGGGTAGCTGTAGTAGATTCCGAAGAATTTACCTTAGATGTTGATGCATTGGTCAAGGAATTGACTACAGCAGGATTTCCTAGCAAACCTCGCAAACCACCAGGAGAAAGAGATAGCGCTCAAGCTTTAAAAGAAGCCAAAGAGAAAAAGCAGCGAGAAATGCAATCTGCTAAAAAGCAGTTAATAATTGCTTTACTGCTATTGGTTTTTTCAGGAATCGGACATTTGGGAAATATTGGCGATTTCAGGCTACCGTTATTGGAAAATATCTGGTTTCACTTTGGATTAGCTACATTAGCAATATTAATACCAGGTCGCCCGATTCTCATAGATGGTTGGTTGGGTCTGCGTCGAAATGCACCCAATATGAACACCTTAGTTACTCTAGGAACGGTTAGTGCATATGTTGCTAGTGTAGCTGCGTTATTACTTCCTCAATTGGGTTGGGAATGTTTTTTCGATGAACCCGTGATGATATTGGGATTTATTCTGCTCGGACGTACTTTAGAGAAGCAAGCAAGAAATCGTGCTTCTGCTGCATTTCAAGAATTACTTTCCCTCAGACCTAGTATTGCTAGATTAATAGCCAAGCGGAACGGGGATAATGATACTCAGAAAGCAGAAATTGTAGAAATACCTGCCGAACAGGTGCATATTGGTGAATGGTTGCAAGTACTTCCGGGGGATAAAATCCCCGTTGATGGTGAAGTAGTCGAAGGGAAAACCGCGATTAACGAGTCCATGCTTACCGGAGAGTCAGCACCAGTCCCCAAACAAGTGGGAAATAACGTAAGTGCAGGAACTATTAACGAGTCCGGGACAATTATTATTCAAGCAACCCGTACCGGAAACGATACAACAGTAGCGCAAATAGTAGGTTTAGTCGAAGCAGCGCAAATTCGTAAAGCACCAGTACAAAGATTAGCTGATACTGTAGCTGGTTACTTTACCTATGGGGTAATAACTACCGCTTTACTGACATTTATATTTTGGTATTTTATTGGTTCTCATGTCTGGCATGATATAGCTACTTCAACAGTGCTTACCTCTTCCGCACATTCGCAGCATTTTTCAGGATATCTTCATTCTTCTACCCCAACTCATTTTTCACCAATACTAATCAGTTTAAAATTGGCGATTGCGGTAATGGTTGTTGCTTGTCCTTGTGCTTTGGGACTCGCGACACCCACAGCAATTTTAGTCGGAACAGCAGTTGGAGCCGAACGTGGTTTATTGATTAAAGGTGGAGATGTTTTAGAAAAAGTACATCAATTGAAGACAATAGTCTTTGATAAAACTGGAACTTTAACTACTGGTTTACCTACTGTTACTGAATGCATTCCGATATTGGAGAAAAGCACTGCTGATTCATTAATTCAGCTAGCAGCAGCAGTAGAAAGTGGGAGTCAACATCCTCTAGCAAAAGCTATTTTGAACTCAGCAGCAGAACGTAAATTATCAATTCCCGCAGCCAGTGATTTTCATACCGAAGCAGGATTTGGTGTATCTGCTGTAATTCAAAACACCACAATACTTTTAGGTAGTTGTGAATGGCTGAACTTGAACGGTATTAACATCGATGAAACAATCCAAAAGCAAATTAAAACCTTATCTAAAGCTGGTAAGACGGTAGTTGGTATCGCGAAAAACGGCGAAATTGCTGGATTAATTGCAGTTCAAGACACTCTTAGAGAAGATGCTTCTTCAACCGTAGAAAAACTTCGTGCTTTAGGTTTAAGAGTCATGTTACTCAGCGGTGATACCCAAGAAGCCGCTTTTGCAATAGCACAACAACTCAGATTAGATAGTAATGATGCGATAGCAGGTATCCCTCCAGCAAAAAAAGCAGCAGTCATAGAATCATTACAAAATTCTCACTCCAAGTCTTTTGTCGCAATGGTAGGAGACGGGATCAATGATGCACCAGCGTTATCTCAAGCCGATGTGGGTATTTCCCTGCATTCCGCAACAGACGTAGCAATGGAAGCTGCGGAAATTGTCCTAATGCGAGATGAGTTGAAAGATGTTGTTGAAGCCATTAGTCTGAGTCGCGCTACCTTCAATAAAATCCGTCAAAATTTATTCTGGGCATTCGCATACAATATAGTAGGAATCCCCTTAGCCGCTGGTGTATTATTACCGAGCCTCGGTTTTATTCTGAATCCCGGAGGTGCTGCTGCTTTAATGGCTTTTAGTTCTGTTAGCGTAGTTACTAATTCTCTTCTGTTAAGAAGGTTTGCCTAGTATTCCTAAGTTCCTCATTTAGAGATATTATTTACGAGCAAAAATATTCGTTTGGCTCATCTCAGGTTAAACTAGGTCGGTAGTATTGTGTTGCGTTTCTCACATATAAACTTTAGGAGCGCGACCTCAAGCTGCATTGATAAGACAGCGGGTAAAACATTCCGGTTCTACTCAAAAATTAAAACCAGTTTTACAGATAGCAGCTTCTGACCACTGAGTAATGGTTCGACAATGGCAACAAACTATACCAAACGAATCTTGATTGCTGACAATTCAACCGATTGTAGCAACGATAATTCTATGGCAATACAATCGAATGAAACTCATATCTTGATTATAGAAGACGACCAGGGACGTAAAGAATTTACTTTAGAAAACTCCCTTTATTCTATTGGTAGAGACCGCGAATGCGATATTCATTTAGTATCGCAGTTTGTCTCGCGTCGTCATGCAACACTAGTCAAACTACCAAAAGATGGTGACAGTGATAAACGATTTTATTACCGCATTGTGGATGGCAATGTCAAAGGAAAACCTAGTTCCAACGGTTTGATGATTAACGGACGTAGCAAAATACCAGCCCACGATTTGAAAAATGAAGATGAGGTTGTATTCGGTCCACAGGTACGTGCAATTTATTATCTACTTCAAAGAGATGCTACTCAAACCGGACAAACAGATGCTAGCGAATATGACATTACGTTAATAAATCCCAGCATGACTGAAGATACTGAGGATTAGAGAGTTGTTTTTAATCGATTGGGGGAGGAATTTTTGGGCACTTCTGCAATATGGGTATCTATCTTGTAGCTAGTGTCCGGAATTTTTTGTATTAGGGAGCAGGGAATTGGTAATTGGAAATAGTATTACTATTAATCTCAATTTGTAGAGTTTTTCTTTTATATAGAATAAGAACTACAAGCTGCTAAGCGGTATTATTATCTAGCGAATAAGAATAAAATATTAGATATTACAATTATTTTAGCTACTAAAAAAATTGTTTCTCTTTTGTCAAAATTTACTTACAGCATTACGCAACCCCATTGAAGAAATTAATCCAGAACTGACGCAATTGTCACAACATCTTGTGGTACGTGACACTAAAGAAGTTATTACTACGTTCACAATTAGTCAAAGTGCCACAGCACCCTACAAAAAATTTAACGTTTACGTAAGTCCCATAATATTGAAAATCGGGACTTGAAACTGTTTATAATCCAAAATCTAAAATCTAAAATCTTTCGGTCATTAATCGCGGTGAATTAGCTTTTTTATCCAACCGCAACTAATGCCTAAACAATTATTCACTAGCCTATCCAGCAAGAGTTTCAGTTAAATGCCAGTGACGGCAATCTTCAACTACTTGCTTAATAAATTCAAAAACTTGCCGACAGTGATTATCAACTTGGAGTGGTAGTTCCTCGTTTTTAAACACTAAGTTCATTTTGGTTTCAGTTTCAGTGGCTGTACTCTTATCAATAAGTACCTCTATCGTGACAAATTTTGAGAAAGGAACGCTACCGGGTACCTCTCGTGCCAAAATATAATCGGATGTATAGTATTGCACATCTAAATTACATTCTTGCAAAAGTTCTATAACCAACGGTTGCAGATGATCTATGGGAAGAGAAACAATATACGAACAGGTATAGCGAGCCATAATAGTCCCACGCCTTACAACACTCAATCCATCTTATAATACATAACGATACAAAAACTGAATAGTTATAATTCACCAAGCAATATAATCGCTGTTTTTTGTACATAATTAGTGATATTGCATCATTTACAAAGACTTTAGAATTAACCGCAATTAGATTTTGCTCATGTTTGTTTTGTTTGCTGATTTAGTTTAGAGCGCTCCAAGCCTGTAAAATAATGGTTTGGTGCGAGAAAAAAAAAGATGAAAGTCGCAATTACTGGAGCAACGGGATTTGTCGGTAGTCGTTTAGTAGAAAGACTGCAAAAGCAAGGTATGAAAATACTGGTATTAACTCGTAATACCGAACGCGCTCGAAAGCTTTTCCCAGCTAATACTTATCCTGATGTGGAAATTATCGCTTATACACCTACTACTTCGGGTTCTTGGCAAAATGAAATCGCGAATTGTGAAGGTGTAGTCAATCTTGCTGGGTCACCAATCAGCGAAGGACGCTGGACAACCGAACGCAAGCAAGAAATTCTTAGTAGTCGTAAGTTTACTACGCAAAATATTGTCGAAGCCATTGCTAGTAGCTCAACAAAACCACAAGTATTAGTAAATGCTTCTGCAATTGGTTATTACGGTACAAGTGAAACAGCAACCTTTGATGAAAACAGTCTTTCTAGTAACGATTTTCTTGCTCAAGTTTGTCAGGTTTGGGAAGCTGAAGCTCAGAAAGTCACAGATAGCAACGTGCGATTAGTAATTTTGCGATTTGGAATTGTGCTGGGAATGGAGGGTGCGCTTGGTAAAATGATTACCCCATTCAAGCTATTTGCAGGGGGTCCTATTGGCAGTGGTGAACAGTGGTTTTCGTGGATTCACTTAGATGATATGGTTAGCTTAATATTGCAGGCTCTGACAAACTCGGAAATGTCAGGAGTGTACAATGGTACGGCACCGAACCCGGTTCGTATGGCAGAACTATCTACAACTATGGGTAAGGTGATGAATCGTCCTTCTTGGCTACCTGTCCCAGCTTTTGCAATCGAAGCAATGTTAGGTGATGGTGCGGTAGTGGCTTTGGAAGGTCAAAAAGTTCTACCCAAACGTACTTTGGAAAGCGGTTTTACATATGAGTATTCAGATTTGGAACCAGCTTTGAAAGACATCCTGGAATGATTTTAGATTTTGACAACGGATGCGTTTATTTTGACAACGGATGTTGCAAAAAATCAACTATAAGACGATAAGAAAATGTCAGTGGGAGCATCTCGCTTTCTATTAGCAATTGGCTAACAAGATGGTCGCACTGCTGAAAATAATCAAAATTAATAATGTTGATTATCAGTTGATTATTAATGGTTCGTTTTATTGTCTTATTCGCATCTCGTTAAAATACTATTGACGAACTTCTAATTTGCGAGAAACCCAGCTAATAATACCGCTCAACAGCGCACCAGCCATTAATATACCCATTGCCGGAGTAAACAATGGGTCCCACAACTTATACCATAAATCTAAGCCTAAAGGTATTCCAGCACTGCGACCAATTACTGCGATAGCAAGCCAAAAAAAGCTGATTAAAACAAGAAAAACATCAGCGACTAAAAATGTATTTAGTAAGTTTAATAATTTATCTTTCATAATATTCTTTGATAATGTATCGAATACAGAATAGAAAAGTGGAAAATAATGAAAAATCTGTGGGTTGAATTCCACAGATGAAAACAAATTTTGTTTTACCTTGATTAATCAAATAGCCACCCTTTGATTTTTGCCAAACTTTTCCAGTCCGGTTTTCTATTCAAACCGTCGTCAATGCTATTTTTGATTTCCTCTTGCCATTCTTCATTAACCATCATTAACTGCGAAGCAACCTCTACGTGGTCTCGCAAACCTTTTTGGCCGGTTTCCAACATAGCTGTAGCTAAATTTACTCTTGCTTGTGGGTCTTGAGGGTTTAACTTCACAGCTTTGTTTGCAGCTTTTGAAGCAAGCTTCGGTTTGCTATCGAGCATATACAACCACGACAAACAAGTCCATGCAGCACTGTTTTGAGGTGCGCGATCGCAAATGTCTTTGAAAACCGGAATCAACTCAGCAGCGTCGGCTCCAGCTTTATAACGTTCGAGTGCTTCATCAAATAAAGATTCAACTGTTTGAGTCATTGTAAAACAAATATCATTCCTATCGGTCAAAAGTCCTTTGTAATTAAATAACTATTTACGAAAAAATACAAAGGACTTTTAATAATTTTTTTTAAACACCAAACGATTTGCCACAACCACATGTGGTGTTAGCGTTGGGATTTGTAAACTGGAAACCTCCGCCAATCAATGAATCGCTATAATCAAGCATCAAACCATAAAGATATAATAAGCTTTTACGGTCGCAAACAATCTTGAAGCCATCATAATCAAAAATATCATCGTGTTCGCTAATCTTACTGGGGTCTTCAAAGTCCATCATGTAAGACATACCAGAACAGCCACCTTGACGAACTCCTACCCGCAAGCAGAGTTCTTTTCCTTGTTTTTCTTGTAATAATTTAACCTGCCCCAATGCAGCTTCGCTGAGTAAGATTCCTCGTTGTTGAGACTCAGTTGCTTGTGTCATCTGCTCAATACTCCCATGTATTTGTATAACAATCAGCCCCTACAGGACTTAAACTATGAATTGCGAACAGGAAACTGGAGATAATAGTGGTTCCATCTTGCTCGACAATATTCATCTTTTGGTCTTTCACCCATTTTAGCGATATTAACCGGGCTAAAGTTAGTTCCAATTCTGGTTCAAAATAAAGATAAATAAAGATATTGCATCTAATTAAACCAATTCGAGTGTTGCTGTAATTGATAAAGGGGAGACATCAAATTATGATTGCAGCATGCCTATAAGTTTTATTCTAAAATTGAAAGACTCGGCATATTTATAAAACACTATTTTCGGAGAAGCAATACAAAGGAAGCTTTATTAATACAGAAAAAATAACAATAATCTTTCCTTAAACCTTCTTCTCCTAAAAATGAAATTTGTACAGAATGCGTTCAAGTTATAAACCTACAAAGATGATAAGTTTAAGTCGCTCTACCATCCGTCGTTTGAAGAAATTACCACAAATTACTTCTGTATGGGAAGGCGACCGTCGTCCATTTTCATCAACCAGCGGGGAAGATTCGCAAGAACAAAACGAATGCATTCTTTGGGTTGATGCTTCGGAGGGAGTTGTGCGTTCTATGGATGTAGTAAATTCCCAGGCTGGACCGGAAGCAGTTGTCCGTACTTTAATGCGAGCAATAGAAAGTCCTCATAATCCAGGCAAACCAGCACGTCCTCAAAAAATTGTAGTCCAAGATAGGGAAATTCAATTTTATTTACGCGGGGTGCTGCAAGATGTGGATATTGTAATTGACCGTATACCCGAATTACCGTTAATTGACGAACTGTTTCGGGGTTTCTCAGAAGTTATTGACAATCAAGTTCCGGATTTACCTCCTGAATACGCAAGTCTATTAAGAGATAAAGCTTTTGCTATTTGGAAATTAGCACCTTGGGAATTTTTAGAAGAACAACAGATTTTATCAATAGAAATTAATAAATGGGATATCGGCACCCTTTACGCTTCTGTAATGGGAATGCTAGGTATGGAGTATGGTATTTTACTGTATCGCTCTGAAGAATCCCTTAAGCATTTTCGTGCCACAGTTTTAAAAGAGGACTCTTCGCAAGAGTATCTTGAGGAAGCTTTTCTCAAACAAGATTGTCTATTTATGACTTTTGAACGCGCAACAAATGTTGATGGAGAAGAAGATATATTTACCGATTTAGCAGATTACCCGTTATCGGAAATCAATCCAACTTTTGGCAATATTCATCCTCTTGAAGGTGTAAGGTCTATTTTATATGAAGAAGAAGCTCTGATTTCGTTAGTTGCTTACTCTGCCTTACATCGCTTTATTCGCGAACAACGCGATAATTTAAGTAATGGTTTGTTTCCATCTTTGAGCCATCGTTATCGTATATCTTTGCCGTCTGCTTTGGAATCAAGAAGCAAATCAGTTTCGGTAACTGTGGCTACTCAGACTCAGTTAGCTTCAGAATTGGAAGAAATGGCAAGCTTTGATGATGAAGAGGTAATGCTCAATCCTTCATCTGCAAGTATTTCACTAAGGGATGATTTAATACCTGAAGATTCGTTCCTCAGTTTGGGAATGATTTCATGGGAAATGCTGGAATATCTAGATGATACTTCTAAATATCATAAAGTCGGCGAAGTTACACAAGTAGGTGAAGGCTTACCAGTAATATTAATTCAAACTTCTCGTCCAAAGGCAAAAACGATAATTGAATGTATCGAAAAAGACGGAGGACTTAGTGCGATTTGTTTTAATCCTGGTGCAAACCCTTTCGATGGAACTAATTACGATATCGGTCTACTACAAACTAAAAATCAAGAATTATTTCTCTTCGGTGAATTTGAAGATGATGACCCAGCCCATGCAGAAGCTAGACAAAAGTGGAACCAGCGCTGTAAAAATACTAAGGGATATTGCGGTCTAATTATTGCGAGGGGATTGACCGGAGCTTCTCGTGGAAATCCTCAGTTACGAGACATGATGGCTTTATTTGAAGCACGTTATTTATCACCCAAGGAATTAGGTGTTGGCACGCTTCAACTGATGCCTCAGTTATAATTTTTTTAGGGGTCTATTTCAGGCGAATCTGAAGAATGATACTGTAATTTATGTTGTAGCCAATCATGTTAATCAGTAATAACCGACCTTATTATGCTGCAATAATATAAATATAAATAATTCTATACATTTAGACTTTCTGCTTTTTTAAGCATACTATTATTTGACATAATTACATGAGTTAAACGCATTTATAAAATATCAAATAATCGGCGTTTCCTTGTTTGTATGATACATAGAACAAGATTTGATATCTTTTTCAAAGATATTTACTAAATATATTGCTCAAAAATTATAAATCTTTATTGAACAAAGAACATTAACTTTTATAAATTATCCCATAAATAATATAGAATTTTTATTTTCGATTCCCTATTTTATGTTTGCCTTTATTTATTATATTTCATTAGAATCGATACGTTCTTTATAATAAATCAGGTGATTAATGTTTTTTAGGTTCTAATATTTATCATCGCATTATTGAGACATAACTCAGGTTAAGCATATTTAGAGGATATTTAGACAGTCATAGATAAAACTCGTAAATTTCTATATTCCCTAAATCCTCAGATAGATTAGGATAACTTTAGCTCTATTAAAATAGTGTGGAAAGAGGAGGTAATTGAATATTCAAGCTAGAAACTATACTTTCCACCATATCCACTTATATATTAGTCATATTTAAAGATATGAAAGTAGGCTGTACAATTTTTATTTAATGATTCTAAATGCTGATTACTTTCTGTACAAGAACTTTAAAAATATTGTTTTTAATTTATATTTTATATTTATTGATTTAAAATAAAGTCTTCATATGACAAATGTATTTTCTTCATAAAGAAAAAATAATATCAAATATTTTTTATTTCAATAAAGATTAAGTAAAGAGCAAATTTATTTAAAAAAAATAGATATACAATCGAGAAATCAGTTAATTGATAGTTTTATAGAAAATATGTTTATGAACCTTGATTTATATGTACAAATACTTAAAACCTAATTTAATTTTCCATGAAAGGCTAATAGATAATGCCGCTATTAAATATTTAGGTTTGCAATCGACGAAAACAAAATTGCAAAAACTTTACAAAAATTATTTTCACCCTAGACTTTTACAAAGACAAAATTTTTATCAAATTGTGTGCCAAGAAAGACAAAAAACAATAACGCAAAAGAATTTAATATCAATGCGAGACGATAGTCTAAAAGCTTGGAACAAAACAAAAAAGTTGCTATTCAAGGAGGTTGAAAGATATTTTATAAAATCTAAATTGATTGATTCATGGAACTTTACAGGAGATTGTTTCAAAATTTCTAAAAAAGCTTTAGATATTTATCGCAAAAAAGAGTCACAATCTAAGCTGTCTACGTTTATAAGTTGGGAACATCAAAGGGAATCAGTATCGTCTGTTGTTCCTCTAGGATATATCCAACATCTTGCTTCCGAAAAGCTTAAAAAAATCAGGACTTTTTTCTTGGAAACTTTAAAGCAGAAACAAGTATGCAGTTTTACTGCATTTCTCAAATGTTATTGCAGTTACCTTCTGATATCAGAAAAAGCTTACTTAGCTATTAATTTAAGATGATTTACCATTTTTATTTACCGCTTTTGTGTCTTTAACCAAAGTATTTGGCAAAAACCATCAGATAGAATTAAATGCTTATTACAAGATAAAAACTTGTAAACCGTTATTTGCTTAACAGTAAATATCTCAAATTAATTTATAAAATTTATTTCTATCGGCTCCTTGTCTCAGAGCTTTGTTGAGTTCCAGGTGCGAGTCGCAACTAATCTACCTTCAACGACTGCGACCAAACTAATTAATAAACGATGATATCGGTTCAACCTTTGCTTTAAGTTTTTGTACTAATACAAATCCTTGTTTACTTTTAGCAACTTTGATAGGATTATCGCTCTCATTGTTTATTTTGATTTTTTTCATGATGTCAATATACAGCAGATAACACCACAAAATGACCAATAAGAAATGGGCTGTAAAACGTATAACAGTCAATCTTGCAGCACAAGAAGCAGACAAACTGGAAAAATATTGCCAGCAAACTGGTAGACCTGCTACGGATGTGATTCGAGAATTAATTCGAGGTTTATCCGTTACCGAAGAAAATACAGATATTGCAGGGTAAGCATTTTATGTAGCAATAACAAATCGCAAATTTACAAATTGAGTGTTTTCTTGTTTTACAGCACAGACGAAAAATCTGTATTTTCTGGCTTATTGTTTAATGCGTGGAAAATTCCGACACTAACTCAGTTACAATTTGTAAAAGATAATCAATCAAAAAAACGGAATGCGAGTTGCAATCGTAGGTGCGGGACTAGCTGGTTTATCATGTGCTGTAGATTTAGCCGAAGCCGGTTGTGAAATCCAGATTTTCGAGTCTCGCCCATTTGTAGGTGGAAAAGTCGGTAGTTGGGTTGATAGCGATGGCAATCACCTGGAAATGGGGTTGCACGTCTTTTTTGGGTGCTACTATCAACTGTTTGATTTAATGAAAAAGGTGGGTGCATTTGAACACTTACGTTCAAAAGAGCATATTCACAACTTTATAAATCGAGGTGGGCGAACTGGTGCATTAGATTTTCGCTTCCTTACCGGTGCTCCCTTTAATGGATTAAAGGCTTTTTTTACTACTTCTCAACTGTCATTACAGGATAAGGTACAAAATTCTTTAGCGCTGGGGACAAGTCCGGTTGTAAGAGGCTTAGTTGATTTTGATGGTGCGATGAAAACAATCCGTGATTTAGACAAAGTTAGCTTTGCAGATTGGTTTCGCAGTCACGGTGGTAATAATGGAAGTATCGAACGGATGTGGAACCCCATTGCTTACGCTTTGGGTTTTATTGATTGTGAAAATATGTCAGCCCGCTGCATGTTAACGATATTTCAGCTATTCGCAGCTAGAACTGAAGCTTCTAAGCTGCGGATGCTCGAAGGCTCACCTCAAGAGTACTTGCATCAGCCGATTGTTAATTATTTGGAAGCCAGAGGAACCCAAATTCACACCCGTCGCGGAGTAAAAGAAATCAAGTTTACAGAGCATGATGGTGTGACAAGAGTGGATGGATTGGTGGTCAAAAATGGCGATACTGAAGAACATGTAACCGCCGATGTTTACATTGCAGCTTGTGATGTTCCTGGAATTACCCGCTTGCTGCCTTCGGAATGGCGTAAATGGTCAGAATTTGACAACATTTATAAGTTAGATGCCGTACCGGTAGCTACAGTGCAGTTACGCTTTGATGGTTGGGTCACAGAAATGCAGGATGACCAAAAGCGCAAACAGTTGGAGCAAGCTGCTGGTATCGATAATTTACTATATACACCCGACGCTGACTTTTCTTGCTTTGCCGATTTAGCATTAACTAGTCCTTCCGATTACTACCGAGAGGGAAGTGGTTCTTTAATGCAACTAGTACTGACACCAGGAGACCCGTTTATCAAGAAAAGTAATGAGGAAATAGCAAAGCATGTATTAGCCCAGGTTCACGAGTTATTCCCCTCGTCGCGCGAGTTAAACATGACCTGGTATAGTGTTGTTAAACTTGCCCAATCATTGTACCGGGAAGCTCCTGGGATGGATATTTACCGTCCACAGCAAAAAACCCCTGTAGAAAATTTCTTTCTATCGGGTAGCTACACCCAGCAAGATTATATAGACAGTATGGAAGGTGCAACAATTTCAGGAAGACGTGCGGCAAAGGTGATTTTAGAAACGATGAAAAAATAGATTAAGGCTTTTAAAACTGCGAAGCAAAAATAGGATAAAAATATAAAATGGCTAAGTGGTTGGAGCATACTGTACAAGTAGAGGTAGACGCTCCTATAGATGTAGTATGGGGTATGTGGTCGGATTTAGAGCAAATGCCTCGCTGGATGAAATGGATTGATTCGGTCAAAGTACTTGAAGACAATCCTGAATTATCCGTATGGAAATTAGATACTGGTGGATTTAATTTTAGCTGGCGGTCGCGAATTCTCAAAATAGTTGAGCATCAAATAATCCAGTGGGAATCGGTTGATGGTTTACCTAATAGAGGAGCGATAAGATTTTATGACCGTCAGAATAGCAGCATCGTCAAATTGACCGTTGGTTATGCTATACCAGGCATTATAGGCAAAATAATGGATGATTTATTTCTAGGACGAGTAGTAGAATCAACCCTGCAACAAAATTTGGAAAGATTCAAGCAGTACGCTCAAACTGGAACAGTGAACAGTGAACAGTGAACAGTGAACAGTGAACAGTGAGCAGTTAATAATTAAATATTGATAATTGATAATTGTTAACTGATAACTGATAACTGATAACTGACTACCAAGTAGGGTCGCTAAATATATTAATCGTCAGTTGTTCTTTCCCTGCTGGGACGGAACTAATGCAAGCGCGGATAATATCTCCGTCTTTAACCTCAACTGTACAAGCATGACAAGAACCCATCAAGCAACCTGTGGGAATCAGTACTCCTGCTCTATCTGCAACATCGAGTAAAGCTTCTCCAACTTCGGCATCAACTTTTACATCATCTGGTAAGAAGTGAACTTTAACACTCATGTTTTAATTAGTTAGTGGTTAGTGGTTAGTAGTTAGTAGATAGTTGTGGTTGTATACTATCAAGATAATATTATGATGCCTTTATACAACACCTATGGTATTTTATGGTTATTGAAATGACGCATTTTCAAAGTCTAATATTTGCAATATGCTCAACTCTTCACCTGAATGCTGAGGCAATAATTGGTTACTTAACAACTAACCACTAACAGCTAACAACTAACCATCTTCTAAGATAACAAAACGCTTAAATCTAAGTAGCGCTCAACATTTACAGCTAGAGAATCTAATAATTTTTCTCTTTGTTCGCGGTAATTAGGAACACCAGTAGGTAGAGATTTTAAGCCGCGCTGCTGACGTAAGCGATTTAACCAAGCACGTCTCCAAGGACCGTTATCAAACATACCATGTAAATAAGTGCCCCATACGGACTGACATTCGTCTACTAAGCCCAAATTAATATCGTCAAACAAAGGCTCGAATCCTTGAGCGTTGGGACCTTGAGTTTCAATACGCGAACGTCCTTGATGAATCTCAAAGCCATGAACTGGTAAACCAGCTTGAGGAAAATTAGAGGTTACTTGTCGCTGTCGAGCGATTTTTTGTCCTGTAATTACGCTTTTAACTGGTAATAATCCCAATCCTCCAAACCTTCCAGCTTGTCCTTCTATACCTTCTGGGTCGGCTATCATCTGACCTAAAATTTGAAAACCACCACAGATTCCTAATACGGTACCACCCGCTGCTGCATAATTTTGGATTTGTTCTGCCATTCCAGTTCTTTGGAGGAGCAATAAGTCAGGTATTGTGGTTTTTGTTCCGGGAATGATTAGTGCATCAGGGTGACCTAAATCGTGCTTGGGGCTGATGTATTTTACTCCAACGCTGGGTTCTGATTCGAGAGGGTCAAAGTCTGTAAAATTGGCGATTCTTGGTAGTTTAACTACTGAAATATTTAGTTCACCGTTGAATTTACGCGGTTTTCTTTCCAGTAAATCTAGGGAATCTTCAGCAGGAAATACCTGTTCTAAATAAGGAATAACTCCCACAACTGGGATACCGGTCTTTTCTTCCAACCATTTAATCCCTGGTTCTAATATCGAACGCTGTCCCCGGAACTTATTGATAACGATACCTTTTATCAAAGCTCTTTCTTCTGGTTCGAGCAATTCTAAGGTACCTACCACATGAGCAAATGCTCCACCACGTTCGATATCAACTACTAATAAAGTCATAGCATTTAAATGCTTAGCGACTCGCATGTTAGTTAAATCGCGGTGTTTGAGGTTAATTTCCGCAGGACTACCAGCACCTTCGCAAACTAATAAATCAAATTCCGTTCCTAAATTATGTAAAGACTCTTCAATAGCTCTCCACCCCAAGTCAAAATATTGCTCGTAGTAGTCTGTAGCGCTGACTTTTCCTACAGCTTTTCCCTTGATAACTACTTGGGAGGTCATATCTCCTTGAGGTTTGAGTAAAACTGGGTTCATTTCAATCCAAGGAACTACCCCCGCAGCCCAAGCTTGTACTGCTTGTGCATAGCCAATTTCTCCACCATTGGCTGTAACATAAGCATTGTTTGCCATATTTTGACCTTTAAAGGGAGCCACTCGCCATCCGCGTCGTGATAATATACGACATATCGCAGCACATAAGAGTGATTTTCCCGCGTGGGATGTTGTCCCCACCACCATAATTGATTTCATAATTAGCTATTATTTTTTCTTTATCGGACTTATTGAGTTAAAGAGTGAAGCCAGGGAAAATGCAAATAGTGACAAGATGTTTGATAGCACCGATGTTATTTGCGTAAAATCCCTAGTAGCATCTTCTTGGAATTTATATTCCTGCTTATAAACACTTCATAAAGGGAGTTGAGGCTTCAGTACTTATTGTTCCCTTATTCACCTCACTCCTAACTTTTATTTACCTAATTAATTCAAAATCAATTCAAAAAGGCAATCTAAATATACGTGTTAATGCGTTTAAAAGGCGGTCGGCAATTGTTGGACTACTCCAAATCTTACCTCGAAAACTTTCTGTTAACTGACGACCTAAAGGAGTTAAACGGAAACTATCTGTTATTCCTTGTCCGTCAACTTCTCTCCGTAGTAAGCCTACTTCAATCAACCAAACTAAAGCGTTATCGGCTGTTAATTCAGATAAAGGACGTTTTGTATAGTTGTTTTCTACACCATCTGACCCAGATATTTCATTCATTGCTACACGTTCGTTTAGCATCCGTTCAAACAAGCTGATCTTAAAAGGAGAGCATCTTAAGGCTCTTGAAGCCCGTTTTTGAGTGGAATTAGTATAGGTAAAACTTTTTTGAGTTTGTACAGCAGCAGGCATTTTGAATATAACAATAGTATTTTGCTAATGGTTTTCACTTTCTATATTAATCGTAATATTAATCATGTTTTAAATAAAGTTAGTGATTCCGTACAAAGGAGAGATTAATTTAATAGTTTTAAATAAGGAGTAGAAAACAGCAAGTAGGGAATAGATAATAAAAATATTATTTACTGTTCGCTGAGTTATTTCTAAAAGTTATCTTTATTTATCTAAGAATGATTAGAATTTTTAGACAATTACTATTAATATGCTATGTGCTAAATATTCTTAAATTTTATTTTCCACAGTATATATATAATACCTTTCTTCGCCAAGAATACTGTTCTGAAAATCTTTGAGTTTTATGAATGTTAATTCTCTAGTTTCAATATTAAGCGGATAGCTTAGTATTAATATATTTTGCTTGCTACTATTTTCAATTTCTCGTTTAATTCTATCAACTAGTTGTGATTGATTCTTAATGAATTTAGTTTGAGGATTATCAAAAAAACTTCCAAATTTTTCATATGCTATATAGTATATTTTGAGATTTGTGTAGGCAGAAATAGGTGAAACTATTGTATTTTTATCGCCAATAATCAAACTATCTGTCAATCCTTCTTGTTTTATATATTCTGCGGCTACTTTACTTTTAGAAAATGGATAAATTAAATCCATACTATAAGCATATATTCCTGAAATTACTTGGATTGCTAAAATGATAGTAATGAGTTTTCTTTGATTTTCTTTGTAGTAGGAAATAAATTGATTTAAGCGTTCTGGAATATCGTATGATTCCCTAATGCATCTACTAATCCATATAGATGCTAAAAATACGATAAATAGGTTCCCATGATGTCTCAATGTTCCTTGAAATTTTAACCAAGTAAATATCAATATTCCTGAAGTTGCAGATAAGTAAAAAAATAAAGCAATTGGTTTGTTAAGAAAAATAGCTATTGAAAAAAATATGAGAAATAAGGATATGAATGAAGCAAACAATACCAGGAAAGGACTATTTCTGACGATATTATGACTCCAAAAGTGATATGAAAATATATCAGGAATTGGAATATAGCTGTACCAGATTGCTCTAACTGCATATCCCAAACGCCTCAACATTGTTAAGATAAAATCAAATCTGGAAACAACTGTTTCTTCTCCAATATTCTGCTGTATATCTTTCGCAGTATCTTGAACAGCCGCTGGGAATAATTGAAAAATTGATAAGCCTATACCTAGAAATAATATTATTAAACCTATAGTTAAATTTATCGTTAGTTTTCTATCTAATTGATATTGACCAATTTTGTATAATCTGACTGTATCAATAATTAAAGTCAAACTTAAGCATAAGCAAATGATTAAACCATAAATATTTGTATTTGCGAGAAATGCTAAACTTAAAGATGTAAGAATATAGTTTCTATTTTGAGAAGTAAATAAATAGCAAAACAGTAAAACTAAAAATAAGCCTAAATTATAATTTCTACTAATAAGATTATATTCAAATAAAGAAAAATAGCTAAAAGTAAAAAGTGTTTTTTCTACAATATTAAAAGGCGATAGTTTGACAAATATATAAACAGAAGCAGTTGAGATAAGTATGTGAAACAACTGCATTGAAAAAGGATTATGAGTAAACTTAGCAATGAAGAATAAACATAAATGCCATAGTCCCGGATGTCCTTCGTATTTTAAATTTTGATATAAATCAATTAAGGTGGAAGAATCCCTAGCGAGCAACCATGCTTGAGTTTCATCGCGCCACATTTCGTGGTTGAGAATGCCGATAAAGCTTATAATAAAGAAAATTAAAATAAGGCAGTTAGAATAAGTTAGATATGTGGAGAAAAAGCTATTATTTTTCACTAGTCTTTTTTTTGTTGAAACCATTACTTATTCTTCCTGATAATTATCAAAAAAATATAAAAAACTATTTAATTGTTTTGATTATTGTATATGTGTAGTAAGGAAGTTAGCTAGTATTTTAATCGAGAGCGATAAATTGCTTACTACGAACCATTATTTGTTAATTTCAGCTAATTGCTGGTTTGATAATTTCTTTCCCAGAAAAAACCAGCCACACCAGCAACTTGCGAGAGAAATAATAAAGCAGATAGTAGTAATTTTGGTTGAGATATGTTTTGTGATAAAGGGTATTTGAGCAAATTGAAATAAAATGACATCGGCTCGACTTTAATTTCTCTATGAGCGCGTTTTGCTCTGATTTGATGAAAACAGAAAGCTCCGCGACCGTAGAAAAAGTGCTGTTTCCAATAGCTTGACAATGTTAGCTTATGGGCATGATATACGTTAACTTCTGGTGCATAAATCATTCTATTTCCATATTGTAGCCAACGGTCGCAAAATTCACGGTCTTCTGCTGCTGCTAAAGGAAAAGTTGTATCGAATCCGCCAATTTTATGAAAGCGGTCTTTTGATATTGCAATATTATTGGAAGCAAAAAAAGTTGCTTTTTGAGGGTCTTCGTTATAGTAGCTATATAAATAATTAATCAACTCTTGAGATGCAGTAGAAAAAGGATTTTCTGAAAGTATGTTGATTGTTTTTCCTCCAATCAAGCTATCTGGAGCATTAGCAAAACAAGCAGCTATTTTGTTTAACCAGTCTGGTGCAGGTTTACAGTCATCGTCTGTAAAAGCAAGGAATTCCCCCTTTGCTTGATTAGCACCAGTGTTACGAGCAGTTGCAGGACCTTGATTTACTTGTTTAATTAAAGTGATTTCTAGCTGATTTTTGAGAAGCTCTACAACTGGTTCGAGTGACATTTTACTACCATCATCAACCACAACAACTTCATAAGAATCGCGGGGATATTCCAAGTTGGTTAGAGATTCAAGACATTCCTTTAATCTTTCGGGACGATTATAAGTTGGGATAACGATAGAAATGAATGGTGTTTGTGGTTTCATGATTAGGAAATAAGTGAGAAATTTGAGACAACTATTTAATTAATTTTGTAAATTTTAATTATTAAACCTTTAACCTTTGACTGTAACCGTAGCGCTATAGAATTTTAGATATTTTAATTCTTGCTCAAATCGTATAAGTAAGCTGAAGCTTCGGTACTTTTATAAGAATCAAGTTTTTTGCCTTTACGGTCAATCAAATATAAAAATGCATCTTCTTCATCAAGGGAACTCCTGCGGTCGTGTGCGTGAGAAAATATAAACCATACTCTTTGATTTCCGATTAAATCTTCTACTTCTTTTTCAAAGATGCTCCAGTCATCCCTTGAATATTTGCCTATAATAATTTGTGGTGGATAGGAAGGAATTGCTGGTACAAACCAATTTTCTGGTATTGCTTTTTCAACTTTGTTTTCAGGATTATAGTCAAATTTGTAGCGGTCTAAATAGTATTTGAAAGCATATTGCGAGGCATAATAAACATGAATAATATCTCCTGATTTTTGATTTTTTTCAACGTAGTTGAGAACTGGTTTAATATCTTCTCTAATTCTCTGATATTCAAAGTTAGGGGGAATTTGGGGTGCATTTAAACTTAAGGCTACATAGTAAAATGGATGTAAAAATAATAAGCTAACAAAGCCAATACTAAAAATTTTAAAATTATCGCGGGTTTTTTCAATAATTTGCTGAGTTCCTGACGCGACAATTAATAATACTGAAGGAATGATAAATAATAATAGTTGACCTTTGAAGGGATATTTATGTAACCCTGAAGCCAAAAGAGTCACTAATAATGGCGATATTAATAGATAAAATTTTTGTTTATTACTGCTGAATATAGATTGCAAACCGATAACAAATGCTAATGCAGCAATTCCGGTTAAATATAAACCTGAAGGATAATTAAAAACTTCAAAAAACTTCTCAAAATACCACTTTAAATCATTTAAACTTACGGGAGGTAGAGGCATAAATGAATTATGGTTACTGTCCCAAGATTTTTGTAGGGCTGCGTTATTACTAAGTTCTTGTATTGAAACTATATAAAAAGCGATAAAGCTTGCTAACCATGTCAAAGAAACGGCTATATATTTAGAAAAATTTGACCATTCTTTTTTTATCCAAGCAGAAATTAATAAAGTTAGACCTATACCTGCCAATATAAAAACAGAAGGATGAGAAAACCAGATAGCTATTGCACCAACAACAGCAAAAATTATTAACTGAATGTTAGTAGTTTTATTGCTTAGTTGAATGGATAAGAAATATAGTAATAATGCTATAAATGTATCGCTAGAATATTGTTTAAGCTCCGCTGAATAATAAATTAACCGGTCACACAAAGCAAAAAGCCCTACAGCAATAGCTGTGGTGGTCAGCGTACCAAACCATCTGGCTACTTTGTAAAACAAAAAAATGGAAAATATCCCTGATAAAAAAGGAAATAGCCGTAAAGATTGTTCGCTGTTACCAAAAACTTGAGTGGCAAACTTTACTGCTAATAGAAATCCGATAGGGGCACCTTGATTGTATTCTAAAGGTTTAAAAAGTTCTAAATAAGACCTATCAAGAATATTTAAAGCAACAAAACTTTCATCAATCCAAAGCGAATGATTAAGCAAGTATTGATTGAAGCGGAGAAATATACCAATACAAATAAATAACCAGATTAATCGATTTAATGAAAATAGACTAACAGTTTTACTTACTAATTTATTTTCTAATATTCTTTCCTCTACAGATGATGAACTACCCATAGAATAACTCCTCATAGTTTCGATATTCTAAATTTTTATTTTTCAGTTAATAAAATACCTTAAAGCACCTTTTATTTAACTATTGTTTCTTGAGTATATTAAATAATTTATAATACTAATCTTTCTCTACTCCCTATTCAATCGAACTCCTTTATTATTTTTTACCTTTTGAACGAATAGCTCGTAAATTTTCTAGCACTTCTGCTATAGCTCGCTTACCTCCTGGGAGAACAATCCATAACAGTAAATAAATCAAACCGAATATTATCGAATGGGTAATAAGTTGAACAAAAATATTATCAATATCTGTATTTGTAAATTCAAAAAATGTAAATTCAAAATCAAACTTAAATTTATTAAACTTAATTGCAAATAATACTACTGCCGTGATTACAGATGCAAAAGCAGAACGCCAAACGCTACTGAAAAAATCAAGCAAACTCAAAGGAGAATTGTGAAGACAAAAAATTACCGATGGTACAGAAAGCAAACATAAACCAGTTGTGTAACCGAGAGCAACACCATATGCACCATATTGAGAACCAATCGCAACTGCAACAATCATTGTTGGAGTGTGAATTAAACCCCAGCGCAACTGTCGCTTTGTTTGACCAGAAGAAACATAAAGCCACTTTGTAACCCGGTACATGCTGCCAAAAAATACAGCTATGGTTAGCAATCGAAACAGAGGTACTGCTTCTAACCATTGATTTCCCAACAAAAGCAGTAATACATCGCGAGCTTCTACAAACAAAAAAGCTAATGCTGGAAAGCAAAGCGCAAATAATGACATTAGTCCGCGACGACAATAAGCTCGGTAGAGTTCTGGGTCTTGATAAGCGCGACTAAAACTGGAAACTGCGACATCAAACAGCGGATGGTAAACTTGCTCGAAGGAAAAATAAGCCCATTTATAGGCAACATGGTAAAAACCCAGCGCTCCAGCACCGCTTACATAGCCAACTAAAATCCGGTCTAGCTGCATTCCGATACGAGTTATAAACCGAAAACCAGTTAGATTTGCTCCGTAAGAAAGCATTGCTTTGAGATTAGCATCCAATTTTGCGTTCTTGAGATATCTTTTTGGTCGCCAATCGCAAATTAGCCAGTATGCAATGCTTTGAGTTAGCTGCATCACAACTAACTGCAACACCAAAGCCCAATAACCCCAATTTAATAATGCAGCAGCTATAGCACATCCTGCTGCTGTCAAGATAGAACCAACATCTATCAGCGTCAGTACTCCAAAACGCATTTGTCGTTTCAACAAAGATTTGTGTTGGAAAGCCAAACACACGCTCAACGCACCAACAGCCATAGCTAGAGTAATTCCAGTCAGTTTTTCCTCTCCATAAAACCAAGCCAGAACTGGAGCCATTAACATCATGACTCCAATAACTACGATATTAATTTTGAGTGACAGCCAAAAACTAGCACTTAGCTGCTCATCCGATAGTTTATCTCGTTGAATAGTTGCTGTTTCCAGACCAAAGTTGCTTAAACTATCTACAAGAGTAAGCAGTGGAGCTACCATCGCGACTAAACCGAAATCGGCTGGTGTGAGCAGACGAGCCAGCAAGGAAGTTGAACCGACACCCAAAGCTAGCTTCAATGGTTGAACTGCAAAGCTGATTAACCCAGACTGAAGTGATTTTCGCTTCAAATTAGAGCGAACTGCATCAGTTTGAATATGGTCTTTTGAATCACCAATTGAAGGTTCGCTGGGCATAAAGTAATGTTGATAGTTGATAGTTGATAGTCGATAGTTGTAAGTAGGGAAAAGCGAACAGGATTTAAATAATTAATATCTTATAAGATGGTTGGTTTAATTTATATTGATTTACTTTTTTCTGAGGTTATAGCTGTAAATATGATGCTAATTTATAAAAATACTAAAAATAAAAGTTAAAAGACTGAAACCCTTTCTGTGTTTTATAAGTCAGCTTTTTTAATTGGTTCTCAGAATGAAATATTATTTTCTATTATCTGTTACATATTTTATATTTTTTTAGTATATTAACTACTGATAATTATTTTTTATTAAACTTTAGCCAGCTATTAGGTTCAAAAAACCTCTCTTGAAAGGCGAACCCATACGAGCAAAGGTATGAACTGGATGAAGACGCATTGCCCAACCAATGCTTTTCAAAGCTGCTTGTTTTTGACCTAATTTATAAGACTCAATTGCATGGTCGTAAATAAAGTTAGCAAACATTTTGGGCTGATTTTCAAATGTTTGCCTGTGTTTGGACAATAAACGGTGGAAATTGCGCTGACGCAACAATGGATTTGATGAAACTCGCTTGCCTTGATGTTTAGTTAATCGATAAGTTACTACAGGTAAACCATATAACGAACAAATGGGATTTAATCTTAAGAATAACTCTGTATGAACCCGAGAAGAAAATGATTCATCAAAACCACCAATTTCCAGCAGTAACTTCCGTTCTACAACCATTGTCTGCTTAGTATGAAATGATTTATCTTTTTTGATTTTTTCTAAACAGAAATAACCTCCTCGTAAAATAGTAGGAGGAATGCGCTTTTGTAAAACTCGACCATCTTCATTTACTTCCTCAAGTCCTGAGAGCAAAGCTACGGGTTGAGGTAGATTAGTTTGAGAAAGTGCTTCTAAGGATACTTGCGCCATATGAGGTAGTAATTCATCATCATCATCAAGGTAAGTAATCCAACGTCCTCGCGCTAATCTAGCTCCAAGATTGCGAGCTGCTGCACCTCCTCTGTTTTCTTGTTGACGAATGATTTTTAAGCGTGGATGTTTGGGTAATTTAAACGATTCGGTAGAAGCATCATCAACCACAATCACTTCTAAATCTTCCCTAGTCTGGTTCAAAGCACTGTTTACAGCCCTTGACAGAAGATGAGGGCGATTATAAGTAGGAATAATAATACTTAATAGTGGCTCTTTCATGTCTAGCAATTAGCATTAGATTGGACATTAAATTTGTATCAAAATTGAAGAATCTTTTCTACCTTCTGCTCTCTTTGTGCATAAATAATTTCTTGATAAATATCTAAAAAATTCTGAGTGCGACGTTCTTCGCTAAATTCTTCAATTGCTCGTTTGTGACCTGCTTGTCCCATTTCTTCTGCTAATTGACGGTTGCTAAGTAACTTTAATAAAGCATCTGCAAGGGCTGTAACATCTCCCGGTGGAACTAAAAAACCAGTCTCGTTATCGCGAACAATTTCTGGTTGTGCCCCCATCGCACTGGCAATTACAGCCGTACCTCTCATCATTGCTTCAGTTGTAACGTTGCCAAAAGGTTCTGCCCATAATGAAGGAACTACTTGTACCCAAGCATTATCGAAGTGCTGCTCTAATTCCTCAATAGTGATATGTCCGAGCCATTGAACGCTTTTTTGCACACCCAACTCTTCTGCTAGAGCTTTCAAATTCTGTTCTTCCACCCCCTGACCTGCAATCATCAATTTAGCTTCACCAACTCGTTCTTTTACCCGAGCAAATGCTTTCAATAAAACATCAATTCCCTTTTCATAAACCAATCTTCCAGCAAAAGCTACCGTCGGTACTCCTTTCAGAGGTGGACGTAAACAGCGCTCGGGTACGCTATTATGAACCACTTTAACTGGTGTAATTCCTTCTGCTTCTAAATTTGCTTTCATTGCATGACTCAAAGCCACTACTGTATTGAAAGCGTGTCTCCAATGCAACCACAAGTTTCGCTGCATCATATATACAATCCAAGATTGCGGAGTCAAACAACCTTGATGCAAACAAGCTTTACCAGCACTATATTCACAAGGGCTGCCATCGGGTAATAACTTAGTCCCCATAGGACAGATTGCTTTATATACCGCTGTTTGGTAAAGGGAAGGTACTTTTTCCAGTAATGGCAAAATCAGCGGTGAAAGCTGCCACATAAACATCCGCACGTGAACTACATCTGGTTGAAATTCGTCCAGAACACGTCGTAAATTTACGTAAGCGGAAGCATTTGCAGTTTGTGAAAATACTTGAAATAGCGTATTTGTACCGAAGCAACTATATTCCGAAAGTAAAGGACTATCAGCTACAGGTTTAGCAACGCTCGTAAACAAACGCACATCATGAGATAGCGCTCGTAAATTATCCCGGAGTGAAAGTATTTGTGTTTCTGCACCCCCGGTAGCAGTTCCAACGTCATTAAGTAGAAGAATTTTCATTTTAAAACAGAAGGGAATGAGGAAAAGGGAACAGGAAAGGAGTTTATCAGATTTTTGTAGGATGCAGTAATTATCAATAATTAGAATTGATATCACATTATTGCTTATTCCCAATTAGACCTCTTTTATAATTAGTTTGAAACCCTTGTGATTACTGGACTAAAACTTCATTTCCGGAGATGTCTATTACCAATTACCAATTACCTATTCCCAATTCACACTTGAGATAAAGTTTGTTGTGGAGTTAAATTTGCAGTTGATTTAGTCTGAAGATGTTTTTTAGCATAAACACTCGTCAGATAGCGATTTAATAACTTCTCCACAGGAGCAAACAAACCGTACATCAATACTTTTTGCAGAAACTGATTCTGGATACCAAAAGTTAAAGACCGAACTATTGGCATTAAAATTGTATTTCTACGTCTCCAACCTAATGCTTTATATTTATGTTGAAAATATCCGTCTTCAGCTAGGTTCCATTTTTGACGCAACCGTGATAGGCTTCCAATCTCCCAAGCGTCGCTCCAACGCAACATATAGTAATGTAAATCGCTGAATTTTAAAGGTGATGTAGGAACGTAGGTAACTAAGCTTTTTGGCTCAAAGTAAACGGTACCGCCAGATTTAGCAACATTCATGCAAAAATCAAGGTGTTCTTTTGTATTGAGCATCTGTTCGTCGAATGTTCCTAAGTGCTGGAATATTTCTGTACGAACCAACATCACATGAAACTCACAAAGCTCGGTTTCTGTACGCTGTAATTTTACTCGCGGGTCTGTGATTTGTTTACCTTGCTTATACATTTTTTCACGCAAGCGTCGTCTACCTCTTTTATCAACGACAATATGCGATTCCCCACCAGCAAAGTGGATTTCTTGATGTAAAGGCAAATATTGAAACATCAATGGACCAACCACTGTAGCTTCCGTCTCTTCGGAACAGTCAATCAAAGCTTTGAGCCATCCGGAAGCAGAAATGATATCGTTATCGACAAAAGCAACGTATTTGGTATTTACTTTTTCTAAACCAATATTTCTCGCGCTATTAGGAGTTAAATAGTAATCGGTACGAATTAATTGAAAACCTTTTTCCTGCGCTTGATTTTGTAAATACTCGCGTGTTTTTTTTGGGGAGTTTCCATCTATATAGATTAATTTAAATGGAACTTGAGTATTTTCATAAATGCTTTCTAACGACTCGCGAGTATAACTAAAGCGTTCGCGAGGGGAAACAATAATTGTGACTTGAGGTTCGCTCATAAGCTAGTTCTACTAGTTCTATAAAAATTAAGGTTTGAATAAATTCACTATTTGTGGAAAACATTTTTTTTGAAATCAAACCAGTTGATGTAAATAAAGGTTATTCCAAGCTCAAGCTAATTGAAACTTAAAAAAATATTATTAACTGTATTAACTGCTTTTATTTACATCAAGCGACTCAAACAAGGTAATCAGCTATTGCTACTTACTATTTCTTAGAAGTTACAGCAGTAAAATCCTTATCTTTTTCAGATAAAGTCACTTCTTTCCATTCCTCTTTAGTAAAATCTTCGTGATAAGAACGCTCGGTATTAACACCCCACAAATCGTGCTTTTCCCCTAACAGATTTTTTGCTGCCAATAAAGCTGTGAGCATCGAATGGTCTTGGTTATTATAGCGATGCATTCCATTACGACCAGTAGTTTGGAGATTTTCAAAACTTTGCAAATAATCTTGAATGACATCCAAATGCTGGCGATAATCGCGGTCATAAACGGGATAGGCTTTTGGCTGACGAATCACAACTCCATCCTCTACAACTGCACCTTGAGCCAATCCTAAAGTTTCTAATTCTTTTGTAGCCAATTCAATCAATTCTTCATCTGTCTTTGACCACAGAGAATCACCAATATTACTAAAATATTCCATTCCCAAACAAGTTTTACTCGAATCGGGAACCATTTGAGCGCTCCAATTCTTAAAATTCTGAATCCGACCTACTTTTACCTCTGGAGAGTGAATGTAAATCCAGTTATCTGGGAATAAGTCTGGTGCATCTACAATCAATGAAACAATCAGAAAATCGCGATACTTCAGACCGTTTGCTGCTTCTAATACATGAGATGGTAATGCAGGGTCCATCTTTTGAACTAGCTTATTAAGAGGCATACTTGAAATAAAATTATCAGCCTCAAATTGAATCAAATTACCATCGCGTTCGGCAATAACCTTAGTAATACGCTGACCTTCACGCTCCATACCCAGCACTTTCGTATTCATATGCACTTCACCACCAGCTGCTTCTATCTTCTCGGTGAAGCGTTCCCACATCATTCCCGGTCCCAATCTAGGATAATCAAATTCCTTGATTAAGGTTTTAGTATCGTTCTTACCAATTAATGCATTTAATACTGCTGTTTTTACTGATAGACCTTTGATGCGTTGCGCTGCCCACTCGGCTTGAATCTGGTTGCAGGGAATCCCCCAAACCTTCTCAGTATAGGTTTTGAAAAAAGTCTTATAAAGACGTTCACCAAAGCGATTTGTTACCCACTGCTCTAAATTCTCTTCTACAGGAAGCGGTTGACGCTTAGCTTGTAAATAAGACCAGATAATCATAAAACTCTCAGATATACCAAGCTTCTGAAGAGTATCAAATGCACTTAAAGGATATTGAAAAAATTTACCTTGATAATAAATGCGCGACATGCGCGGAGTCTTGATAAAATCGTCCTCTAAAACCTCATACCAAAGGTCTTGCACTTCTTGAACCTTGGTAAAAAAGCGATGACCCCCAATATCGAAGTGATATCCTTTGTACTTTTCTGTCCGGGATATTCCACCAACCTTGTCTGACTGCTCTAAAACTATAGGCTTAATGCCATTTTTTACTAAATGGTAAGCTGCGGTCAAACCTGCTGGACCTGCTCCGATAACGACAACTTGATTATTTTTCATGAATACAATAAAGGGTGTTTGTTCGCGGTGCTGTAAATCTCAGGTAGTAGATAAATTTAATTTTGATAAGAACCACTCATGCAATATGTATTTGCTCGTAGCAACCCCAAAGGCTAAACCACCATAAAAGTAATAAAACCAATGCCAAGGAATAACGCGCAATGTAAAAACTAGACCTCGTTTTGCGTAGAAAAAACGGTAAACAGGGAAATTTAGCCAAAGCATAATTATGCTTAGTACCACAGCCACGGACAAAAATCCAGGCAACCAAGAACTCAATATTAAAGCGGTGAAAATCCCATAAATCGAAATCACGCTTAAACGACTAGATAAACCCAAGTTCAAATCATTATCCAACTGACGCTGACGCAAAATCAAATCTGTCCAAGGCAAAGCACGGTAGAATATTTCCGCTCTCAATAAAGAAACAACACCCCAATGTTTCAAATGCTTTACGTGCAAATCCTTGAGAAGTTTAATTTTATAACCAGCACCTCTGATTCGATATCCTAACTCTATGTCCTCTATACTCGGTCTTAGATAACTCTCATCAAATCCACCCACAGAGAGAAATATTTCTCGACGAATTGCTCCACAAGCACCCCAAAAAGTAAAGGCTTCTTCACTTGCTATTTGATGAGTGTAATGATGAAATAAGTTTTTATATTGCGATAAAAAGTTACTTTCTCCGGGTTGGTCATCGTAGGAACCGATTAAAGCAGCTAATTCAGAATCATTTTCAAAAGCCTGTTTTACTTGAATAATTGCGTCTGGTGAGATTTCCACATCTGCATCCACAAAATATAGAATATCGCTTTTAGCAACATTAGCACCCAGATTACGCGCTTTTGCAGGACCTTGATTGACAGACATTCTTATAACTTTAGCTCCAAATTCTTCCGCTACCAGCCAAGAGCCATCTGTATCTGCATCTGAGACAACAATTACCTCATCTGGAGATATCTTCGATTTTTTCAGACTAGATAAACATCTATGGAAGCTCTCTCCTCCGTTATGTACTGGGATAATCACCGAGATACTTACTTGTTTTGCGGTAAACATTATGACCTAATGACTTATGGATTTACTCGTAAACCAAAATTCATCATTATCTAATTAGTTAGCTACGGAATAAAAATAAAGTTAGTGGTTCCCAAATTATTTTTTTTTATTTACGTTTATATAATTACCCTAATCATTAAAAGACAATAATGCGCTGTTCAAAGCATATTGATTAAAATTTTGTCTTAACTTCATAAATATAAAGTTTTTATGAATATAAAAAAATATATGCTAGCAGATAAAAATATATACAAAAAAAACGTAACTTATTTTACTAAAATTCTTTTAAATTATTATAAAGTACAGCTATAAATATAATCTTCCTAAGTTTCAGTAAGCTAAAAAACCATAAAAAAGCAATAAACAGATAAAAATTGCTCAAAAATCTAACGCTCTAATTGAATTAGAAAACATCTTTTATCTGACTTTAGGATTACTACTAAAAATCTGAGATAAGTAAGTTTTTACTTACTAACTGCAATAATTCGAGTTTATTTTTGCAAAAACAATCGAATCTCTAAAGATAATATAATCTTGAAATCAAGTATCAACAATCACCATAATTTCAGATTTTTAATAAAACAAGGATAGGATATGAGATAAAATACCTAGTGCAACAGATTTACTAGATTTAACTAAAATTATGCCTCTACCAGTTGGAACCGAAGCACCAAGTTTCACAGCTAAAGATACTAGCGGAAATACAGTTTCTCTGTCAGATTTGAAAGGTAAGACAGTAGTTTTGTACTTTTACCCCAAAGACGACACTCCCGGATGTACCAAACAAGCTTGTAGCTTTCGAGATGCTCAATCACAGTATCAAAGCAAAGATATCGTAGTTTTAGGAGTAAGTGCAGACGACCAAGCTTCTCATCAAGCTTTCACTCAAAAATACAACTTGAATTTTCCCCTACTAGTTGATACCGACAAAAGTTTAATCAGTTCCTATGACGTTGACGGTGGTGGTTATGCCAAGCGCGTTACTTACGTTATCGATGGTAATGGTAAGATTACCAACGTTGACGAGAGCGTTAACACTACCACTCATGCTGAAGATGTTTTAAAATCTTTGGGTTTAAATTAATTTTAAAAATCTAAAAAATAGAGACGTTGAATTTCAACGTCTCTAAAAAATCAATAATTAAAAATTATTTTTACTCTACACTTCTTACTCCTTCAAATAGGTAAAGTGCTGATTGAAAAATCAGTAATTCTACTTACCTGTCGCGGGTGTAGTTTGAGCAGGTGTATAAACTGGAAATACAAAATCAAACTGTTGGTTTGCAGGTTGCTGCTGTTGACGTTGTTGAAGCAATTTCTGCTGTCTTTCACGAAATGAACCTGCTTCAGTATTAATCTTCTTTCTGTTTTGAGAAGAAAATTCTTGCCAGTCCAAAGGACCACCAAGCTGCGATTGGTGAATCAAACTGAACGGGTCAAAACTACCGTTTTCAACTCCATTAAAAGAACCATTATCACCTTGCTTGGAATCAAAAACATCATTTTGCAAGCTTGATGGAGCGTAAACATCCTGATTGGTTTGAGCAAAGCTTGCGGATGGTGCAGCGATACAAGCAATTCCAAGCCCGGTAAAAGTCGCAGCAACTAATTTATTCAATTGTGAAATCGAGATTTTCATTACTCTTTTCCCCTTCTATAACTCAAATTGATGCTTCTATTTTACGCAAGAGTACGGCGTAGGCGAGATTGAATGCTTAATAATGCTACAATCGCAAAGCCCAACAACACTAGTATCGCACCGCCAAAAGTTACATCACCCCAGAAAGCGTGCATTACAACACTGTTTAAACTCCAGGTTGGATGAGTGTATAAATAGCGGATAGGCTCAATTGCATAGCTTAGAGGGTTTAGTGCTGCTACAACCTGCAACCATTGAGGCATAAATGACAGAGGAGCTAAAGCTGTGCTAGCGAATAATAGCGGTAAATTAGTTACAAAAATTACGGCTATTAATTCAATATGTCCCGGTAAAGCAAAAGCCAAACCTAGTGAGAGAGTGGTTACACCCAAAGCCAACAAGAATACTATAAAAGCTATAGCACTCAAACCTGCTGCACCAGGAATACCCGCACCTAAAAACGACGCAGCACCAACAATTATCGCTGCTTGAAGCAAAGTTTGACTAACAATAAAAATTGCTGAAGCAAAAACAATCGAAAAGCGCGACGCTAAAGGAGCGACCAACAACCGATTTAAGAAGCCGAATTCTCGGTCAAACATTACAGGTAAACCAGCATTCAGCGCTCCAGCAAATGCTGTAAACACTATAATTCCAGCAGTTAAAAACTGACCGTAATTTGTAGTATTGCCGAAAATTCCTTTTGGTGCATTTTGGAAAAGTGCCCCAAACAACACCAGCCACATTACAGGTTGAATAATGCTAGCCACTAAAGTTGAAGGACGACGCTGTAACTGAATAAAAAGACGACGAGTCAAAGCCAAAGTTTCTTGGATTAACTCACTCAAAGCGCTTTGATTTGCATCGCTATACAGTTGTGGTGATGCAATTTGTTGCATATCTGCTGATTTGGAAGGTAAAACAGTACCGCTCATGACAATTTTGGATTTTAACAACAGATGGTTTTCTTTTAGATTTTGGATTAGGAGTTAGGAGTTAGGAGTTAGGAGTTAGGAGTTAGGAGTTAGGAGTTAGGAGTT